>NZ_JASCOS010000003.1:0-100682 GCF_029959705.1 Stenotrophomonas sp. PS02297
CGCGCCGGAACCGCCCGTCCTTCCGCGCGCGGCTTGGCATCCCCCACCACATCCGGATAATCACCCGCTCGCGGGGGCGACGGCCGTCGCCGCCCCCCAGCCACAGGTAACAGCCCCGCATGACCGAACTTGTACGCCCCGCCTTCCACGGTTTCGAGCAGCAGCCGCTGCGCGAGTACGCCGAGCGCGCCTATCTCGACTATTCCATGTACGTGGTGCTGGACCGCGCCCTGCCCTTCATCGGCGACGGCCTGAAGCCGGTGCAGCGCCGCATCATCTATTCGATGAGCGAGCTGGGCCTGAACGCCGCGTCCAAGCCGAAGAAGTCCGCGCGCACCGTGGGCGACGTGATCGGCAAGTACCACCCGCACGGCGACAGCGCCTGCTACGAGGCGCTGGTGCTGATGGCCCAGCCGTTCTCCTACCGCTATCCGTTGATCGACGGCCAGGGCAACTTCGGCTCCAGCGACGACCCCAAGTCGTTCGCGGCCATGCGCTACACCGAATCCAAGCTGACTCCGATCGCTGAGGTGCTGCTGGGCGAGCTGGGCCAGGGCACCACCGACTGGTCGCCCAACTTCGACGGCACGCTGGAGGAGCCGAGCTGGCTGCCGGCGCGGCTGCCGCACCTGCTGCTCAACGGCACCACCGGCATTGCCGTCGGCATGGCCACCGACGTGCCGCCGCACAACCTCAACGAGATCGTCAGCGCGCTGGTGCGGCTGATCGACGACCCGGACGCGACCGTCGCCGACCTGTGCGAGCACGTGAAGGGCCCGGACTATCCGACCACCGCCGAGATCATCACCCCGGCCAGCGACCTGCGGCAGCTCTACGAGACCGGCAACGGCAGCGTGCGCGCCCGCGCCACCTTCCAGAAAGAAAACAGCAACATCGTCATCACCGCGCTGCCGCACCAGGTCTCGCCCTCCAAGGTGATCGAGCAGATCGCCCAGCAGATGCGCGCCAAGAAGCTGCCGTGGCTGGAGGACATCCGCGACGAGTCCGACCACGCCAACCCGGTGCGCGTGGTGCTGATCCCGCGCTCCAGCCGCGTCGATGCCGAGCAGCTGATGGGCCACCTGTTCGCCACCACCGACCTGGAGAAGAGCTACCGGGTCAACCTCAATGTCATCGGCCTGGACGGCCGCCCGCAGGTCAAGAACCTGCGGCAGCTGTTGAGCGAGTGGCTGCGCTTCCGCCAGGACACCGTCACCCGCCGCCTCAACCACCGCCTGCAGAAGGTCGAGCGCCGCCTGCACCTGTTGGAAGGCCTGCTGGTGGCCTTCCTCAACCTGGACGAGGTGATCCGCATCATCCGCACCGAGGATGAGCCGAAGGCGGCGCTGATCGCCCGCTTCGGCCTGTCCGAGGACCAGGCCGAGTACATCCTGGAGACCAAGCTCAAACAGCTGGCCCGCCTGGAGGAAATGAAGATCCGCGGCGAGCAGGACGAGCTGGCCGCCGAGCGCGAGAAGATCCTGTCCATCCTCGGCAGCGCCGCCAAGCTGAAGAAGCTGGTCAAGGACGAACTGCTCGCCGATGCGAAGAAGTTCGGCGACGAGCGCCGCTCGCCACTGGTGCAGCGCGGCGCCGCCCAGGCCATCGACGAGACCGAGCTGGTCGCCAGCGAGCCGGTCACCGTGGTGCTGTCGGAGAAGGGCTGGGTGCGCGCGGCCAAGGGCCACGACGTCGATGCCGGCGGCCTGTCCTACCGCGAGGGCGACGGCCTGCTGGCGGCGGTGCGCGGGCGCAGCACGCAGCAGGTGGCCTTCCTCGACAACGAAGGACGCGCCTACTCCACGCCCACCCATACCCTGCCCTCGGCGCGCGGTAACGGCGAGCCGTTGACCGGCCGCTTCTCGCCGGCCGCCGGCAGCAGCTTCGTCACCCTGGCCAGCGGCGACAACGACACCCGCTTCGTGCTCGCCTCCTCGCACGGCTACGGCTTCGTCACCCGCTTCGAGAACCTCACCGGCCGCAACAAGGCCGGCAAGGCCATGCTCAATCTATCGACCGGCGCGGCGGTACTGCAGCCGATGGTGGTCGCCAACCCGCAGACCGACCGCATCGTCGCGGTCACCAGCGCCGGCAACATGCTCGCCATTCCCGCCACCGAACTGCCCGAGCTGGACAAGGGCAAGGGCAACAAGATCATCGAGATCCCCAAGGCCAAGCTCGCCACCGAGCGGGTGGTCGCGGTGGTCGCGGTATCGCCGGGCGCGACCCTGCAGGTCCGCAGCGGCCAGCGCACCATGAACCTGTCGTTCAAGGAACTGGATGCGTATGTGGGGGCGCGCGCCAGCCGCGGGCATCTGTTGCCGAGGGGGTGGCAGAAGGTGGAAGGCCTCGACGTCCAGTAACCCACTCCACCGGCGCGCGGCGGCGCGGCCGGTACTGTCGTCGCCATGCGCATGCGTGGCGCGGCCTTCCCAGCTCCCTTCGGCGGCGCGCGGTGTGTCGATCCATACTGTGCGCCGGCCGTGGCAATGGCTGGCAACCCGCTTCAAAAGGAATCGCCATGACATCCCCTGAAGACGCCTCCCCGCAGACCATCTGCCCCGAATGCCGCGGCGATAATCTGTACACCCATGGCGGCATCAGCGCCCGCGGCGGCTACGGCCCCGACCTGCTGCCCGGCGCCGGCGGCATCTTCGCCAGCGCCAAGATGCGCAGCATCGTCTGCCGAGATTGTGGCCTGATCCGCTTCTACGCAAGCAGTGAAGCGCTTGAGCGGATCACGCCGGACAACGGCTGGCGGAAAGCCCGCTGAGGAGGAGAACCATGCAACCCGATTTCTGGCTGCAACGGTGGCAACAGGGACAGATCGGCTTCCATCGCGGCGAGGTGATGCCGCTGCTGGAAAAGCACTGGCCCGCACTGCAGATCGCGCCCGGCGGCCGGGTGCTGGTGCCGCTGTGCGGCAAGAGCCTGGACATGCACTGGCTGGCCGCGCAGGGCCAGCGCGTGCTCGGCGTCGAACTGTCGCCGCTGGCGGTGGAGCAGTTCTTCGCCGAAGCCGGGCTTCAGCCCGAGCGCCGCACGAGCCCGCTGGGCGAGCACTACTGCGCGGGTCCGATCGAGATCATCCGTGGCGATGCCTTCGCCCTCGACGACGACACCCTGGCCGGTATCGCCGGCATCTACGACCGTGCCGCGCTGATCGCGCTGCCGCCGGAACTGCGCCAGCACTATCGCGACACCGTGTACGCGCGGCTGCCGGCCGGCTGCCGCGGTCTGGTGATCACGCTCGAATACCCGCAGGCGGAAAAAGCCGGGCCGCCGTTTTCGGTGGGACAGGCGGAAATGGAATCGCTGGCGCCGTCGTGGCGGGTGGACCTGGCCGAACGCCGCGACATCCTCGCGCAGGAACCCGGCTTCCGCGCCGAAGGCGTGAGCGCCCTGTCCACCGCCGTCTACCGCATGCAGCGCACCGTCCCCTGACGCGCCGCCACGCACGAACGAAGAAGGCCGGGAATCCCCGGCCTTCTTCGTTCATCGATGCGGGCTGGCGCCGCTCAGTGCGCCGGCGAACCCTTCGCGTCGATCTTGCTGGTCTGGTACAGCTCCAGGCCGATGCGCTTGATCAGGCCCAGCTGCTGCTCCAGCCACCAGGCATGGTCTTCCTCGGTATCGCGCAGCTGCGCGATCAGGATGTCGCGGCTGACGTAGTCGCCCAGCGACTCGCACAGCTTGACGCCGGCGGCCAGGTTGGCACGCACCTGGTACTCGGTCTGCAGGTCCTTCTCCAGCATCTCGACCACGGTCTTGCCGGCGGCGAAGCCATGCGGGCGCATGTCCGGGTCCCCGCCGAGGAACAGGATGCGCCGCAGCAGCGCGTCGGCATGCTCGGTTTCCTCTTCCATCTCATGGCCGATGCGCTCGTACAGCGCATGCAGGCCCTGGTCCTCGTAACGGCGGGAATGGATGAAGTACTGGTCGCGCGCGGCAAGCTCGCCGCGCAGCAGTTCCTTCAGGCATTCGATGACTTCCGGCTGGCCCTGCATGGGGGTGCTCCTGATGTTCGTGTCGGCACAGGATGCCCGATCCAGCGCGGCGGTGATCTAATCGGAATCAGTTTCAGTTGCGCTTCCGCGGCCGGTACCAACCGCCGGCCTGCCTCGGCCCTTGCTTCGCGGGCCTCCGGGCTGCCCGCGCCGCCGCACAGGGTGGCGGCTGCTCCTGCCTACGCTGCTTGCCGGGCTGGCGTTCCCCATCAACCGTTGCCTGGCCGCACGCGGGAACCGCATCGTCGCGGCGATGCGAACCCGACGCGCCCCTCCGCCCGGGCCCCGCACGCCACGGCCCTGCCTCCCCTACAATCCCGCACGGTTTCCTGAACCGGGGAGAGACGCATGCTGCGCTGGTTGTTGCGTTCGCTGGGAATACTGCTGGGGCTTTCGATCCTTGCCTTGGGCGGCATCTGGCTGCTGCTGCGCGGCAGCCTGCCGGAACTGGACGGCGAACCCGTCCTGCCGGGCCTGGCCGCCGCCGTCCAGGTGCAGCGCGACGGCAACGGCATGGTGACCGTGGATGCCGCCGACGAGCGCGACATGGCCCGTGCGCTGGGCTATGTACACGCGCAGGAACGCTACTTCGAAATGGACCTGATGCGGCGTTCGGCCGCCGGCGAGCTGTCCGAACTGTTCGGCGCCGGCGCCCTGCCGCTGGACCGGCGCATGCGCGTCCACCGCCTGCGCGCGCGCGTGCACGGCCACCTCGACCTCGCACTGGGCGACAAGCGCGCGGTGCTCGAGGCCTATCGCGACGGCGTCAACGCCGGGCTGGCGGCGCTGCCGGTGCGGCCCTGGCCCTACCTGCTGCTGCGCCAGCAGCCGCGCCCGTGGAGCCTGGACGACTCGGTCCTGACCGGACTGGCGATGTATGCCGACCTGCAGGACCCCGGCAACAACCGCGAACTGGCGCTGGCCCGTATCCGCGAGGTGGTGCCGCCGGCGCTGTACGCGCTGATCGCGCACGACGGCAGCGGCTGGGATGCGCCCCTGTTCGGCGCCGCGCGCGGCGATGCGCTCCTGCCCGATGCGGCGACGCTCGACCTGCGCATGCTGGAAACGGGATCGACCGTTCCCCACGGAACGGCTTCCGCTTCACGGGCGGACGAATCCTCTCCAGGCAGCAACAATTTCGCGGTCGCCGGCGCGCTCACCCACGACGGCCGCGCGATCCTGGCCGACGACATGCACCTCGGCCTGCGCGCGCCGAACATCTGGTTCCGCGTGCGCCTGCGCCACCCCGATCCGGCCGCGCCGGGAGGCAAGGTCGACGTGGCCGGTTTCAGCCTGCCGGGACTGCCGGTGGTCGTCGTCGGCAGCAATACCCACGTGGCCTGGGGCTTCACCAACAGCTACATCGACACCGCCGATTTCGCGCGCCTGCCCGCTGGCGCGCCGCTGCGCGAATACCGGGAGAGCATCGCCGTTGCCGGTGCGCCGGCCCAAACCCTGATCGTGCGCGAAAGCGACTGGGGCCCGGTTCTGCACGACAACGCCGACGGCAGCCTGCTGGCGCTGCGCTGGGCCGCGCAGTTGCCGGGCGCGATACGGCTGGACTTCGCCGACATGGCGCGCGCCGCCGACCTGGACGCCGCGCTGGCGGTGGCCGACCGCTCCGGCATCCCGGCGCAGAACCTGCTGCTGGCCGACAGCCGGGGCCGCATCGCCTGGCGCCTGATCGGCGCGCGTCCGCAACGCGCCCCCGCCTGCAAGGCGGACGGCATCGTCGACGCCAGCACGGCGCCCTGCCCTCCGTGGCCGGTCCGCACGGACCAGGCCCCGTCGCAGGTCGATCCGCCCGAGCACCGCCTGTGGACCGCCAACACCCGTGTGCTCGACGGTGCCGCCCTGGCCGAGGCCGGCGACAGCGGCTACGACCTGGGCGCGCGGGCGCGGCAGATCCGCGATGGCCTGTTCGCCCGCGAACGGTTCGACGAGCGCGACCTGCTCGCCATCCAGCTGGACGACCGCGCCGTGCTGATGGAACGCTGGTGGCAACTGCTGCGCGCCACCGTCGAACGCAGCGACGACCCGGCGCTGCGCCGGCTGGAGGCGGCCAGCCGCCATTGGGACGGCCATGCCGCCGTCGATTCGGCCAGCTACCGCATCGCCCGCGGCTTCCGCGGCATCACCCTGGACACGCTGGAAGCCGGCCTGCTCGCGCCCGCGCGGCAGAAGCTCGGCGAGGCCTACATCGCGCCGCGCCTGCCGCAGCTGGAAGGCGTGGCCTGGCCTCTGCTGGAACAGCGCCCGCCGAACCTGCTGCCGCCGCCGTTCAAGAGCTGGGACGAGCTGCTCGCGCACAGCGCGCGGCAACTGGAGACCGATCTGGCCGCGCAGGGCAGCGACCTCGCCGCACGCACCTGGGGCGAACGCAACACCGCGGCCATCTGCCACCCGGTCTCGCGCGCGCTGCCCGGCCTGTTCAAGCGCTGGCTGTGCATGCCGGCGCAGCCGCTGCCCGGCGACGGCAACATGCCGCGCGTGCAGACGCCCGACTTCGGCGCGTCCGAACGCATGGTGGTCTCGCCCGGCCACGAAGCCGACGGCATCGTGCACATGCCCGGCGGCCAGAGCGGGCATCCGCTGTCGCCGTTCTGGGGCGCCGGCCACGACGACTGGGCGCAGGGCCGGCCAACGCCGTTCCTGCCCGGCGCCACCAGACACACCCTGGTCCTGCGCCCGCACTGAAACGATGGGCGCGACGCGCCCGCCAACCGGTGGGCGCAGCTACTTCAACCGCACCGTCCACTCGACCTCGAGCATGTCCTCGGCGTTGAACAGGCGGCTGACCTGCACCCAGCTTGCCGCGGGATACCTGCCATCGGCGAAGAAGGCCTTGCGCTCGGGAATGGCCTGGACCAGCGCATCCATGTCGGTGGTGTACGCGGTCTCCTTCACCACCTGGCTAGTGTCGGCACCGAACCGCCGCAGGATCTTCGTCAACTCGCCGTAGCACGCCTGCACCGCGGCCCGCATGTCCTTGCCGCGACAGGGCACGCCGGAGACATGCAGGGTGTCGCCATCGCGCACCACGCCGGTGTAGCCGATATCCGCTTCCCAGCTGCCCAGCTGGTGGCGCTCCAGCGGCGTCTCCGCGGCATGCACAGGCGAACTGCACAACAGGCCGGATACCAGCAACGAACAGATACGCATCGGAAGTCCTCTGATCGAATGGAGAAAGATGAGCGGCGACAGCGGCATCACGTGGAAACCGCCGTTCCCTGCCGCGCAAGGCATGGGCGCTCCCCGCCCGCGGGAGAGGAGCATCAAGCGTTTGCCGGAGACCGCGCGGCGGACACGCCGCCGCGCCGGCCCTTTCAACCGGCCAGTGCCTGCTCGTGCACGCCGGCCACCGCGCGGCCCGACGGGTCGGCCATCGTCGCGAAGCTGGCGTCCCAGGCGATCGCCGCCGGCGAGGAACAGGCGATGGACTTGCCGCCCGGCACCGTCTCGGCCGCGGCCGGGGTGGGATAGAACTGCTCGAACAGGCTGCGATAGTGGTACGCCTCCTTGGTCTGCGGCGGGTTGTACGGGAAGCGCTTGTCGGCGGCGGCCAGTTCGCGGTCGCTCACCTGCGCCTCGGCATGCGCCTTCAGCCCGTCGATCCAGCCGTAGCCGACGCCGTCGCTGAACTGCTCCTTCTGCCGCCACAGGATCTCCTTCGGCAGGTAGCCCTCGAACGCCTCGCGCAGCACCGCCTTCTCGATGCGGCCGCTGGCCTTGTCCACCATCTTGTGGCTTGCGTCCATGCGCATCGCCACGTCGAGGAAGGCGCGGTCCAGGAACGGCACGCGCGGCTCCACGCCCCAGGCCATCATCGACTTGTTGGCGCGCAGGCAGTCGTAGCTGTTGAGCGCGTCGAGCTTGCGCACCAGTTCCTCGTGGAACTCGCGCGCGTTCGGCGCCTTGTGGAAGTACAGGTAGCCACCGAAGATCTCGTCGCTGCCCTCGCCGGACAGCACCATCTTCACGCCCATCGCCTTGATCCGCCGCGCCAGCAGGAACATCGGCGTGGACGCGCGGATGGTGGTGACGTCGTAGGTCTCGATGTGCCGGATCACTTCCGGCAGCGCGTCCAGGCCTTCCTCGAAGGTGTACTCGAAGCCATGGTGCACGGTGCCGAGCATGTCGGCGGCGATCTTCGCCGCGGCCAGGTCGGGCGAACCGGCAAGGCCGATGGCGAAGGAATGCAGGCGCGGCCACCAGGCTTCGCTCCTGTCGCCATCCTCGATGCGGTGACGCGCATAGCGCGCGGCCACCGCCGCCACCAGCGAGGAGTCCAGCCCGCCGGAAAGCAGCACGCCGTAAGGCACGTCGGTCATCAGCTGGCGGTGCACGGCGGCCTCGAAGGCTTCGCGCAGTTCCTGACTGGATACCTCCACGCCCTGCACGGCGTCGTAGTCGCGCCACGGCCGCTCGTAATACTTCGACAGTTCGCCGGTGGCGCTGTCGTACCAGTGGCCGGGCGGGAACTGCGCCACGTCGGCGCAGGTATCGGCCAGCGACTTCATCTCCGAGGCCACGCACAGGCGGCCCTGCTTGTCGTGGCCCCAGTACAGCGGGACCACGCCGATCGGATCGCGGGCGATGATCACCCGCCCGGCGGCTTTGTCCCACAGGGCGAAGGCGAAGATGCCGTTGAGGCGGTTGAGGAAGGAGGCCGGAGTGTCCTCGCGATACAGCGCGTTGATCACTTCGCAGTCCGAGCCGGTCTGGAACGCATATGGCCGGGCGAGTTCCTGCTTCAGTTCACGGTGGTTGTAGATCTCGCCGTTGACCGCCAGCGCCAGCGCGCCGTCCTCGGACAGCAGCGGCTGCGAACCGCCGGCCGGATCGACGATGGCCAGGCGTTCATGCACGAGGATGGCGCGCTCGTCCACGTATACGCCGCTCCAGTCGGGCCCGCGATGACGCTGGCGCTGTGATTGTTCGAGTGCCTGCCGGCGCAGGGCCTGCAGGTCGTCGCCGGGTTGCAGGCCGAAGATGCCGAAGATGGAACACATGGGAAAGCTCCTGGGTTTCGTAGGGGTCGAACGTCGGAAGCAGCGATTTCGATGGCCTGGATCGCGGATGCGGGAAACAAAAAAACCCGCATCGGCCGATGCGGGTTTTCTGGTCACTGGGCGTATGGTGCTTGTGGCTCAGTCGCAGACCCGCATCGGCCGCGCGCGATTGTTCGCAATCACATTATTGCGATTGTTCGAAGCATTCACGTTGGCGCAGGCGTTGCGGTTCATGGGGCCGACGATAGCGTGGGTTGCGGGGGCCGCGCAACAGTTTCAGCGGCAATCACACCGGCCTGCGCGAGCACGGCCAAATCGTCCCCGCCGGCGCATTCGACCCGGTTGCGGCCGCCGTGCTTGGCCCGGTACAGCGCCGGGTCGCCACCGGCGGCCGGCACGGTTACCGCCACGCCAAGGCTGATGCTGCCCGGCAGGCCGGCGGCGGCCATCGCCGCTTCAGCCTGGCGCCGCACGCGCTCGGCGCGCTGCATGGCCGCCGCGCGGTCGATCCCAGGCAGGATCAACACGAATTCCTCGCCGCCATAGCGCGCGGCCAGTTCGTCGACCCCCGACACCTCCGCGGCCAGCACGCCGGCCACCCGCCGCAGTTGCTGGTCGCCGGCCTGGTGGCCGTGGTTGTCGTTGAACTGCTTGAAGTGGTCCACGTCGGCCATCACGACCGCCAACGGCTCGCCATGCTCGGCGCAGCGCTGCCAGCCACGCCAGCCAGAGCCTGGCCACCCACCGCCAGCGCCCGCGTGGCGTCGAACGCCGACGGCAGCAGGGCATGGACGCCGTTGCCCAGAGGCGCGGACCGTACAACCGCCGCGGCTGCTCCGCCCCGGGGTGAGCACCGCCAGGCCAAGCCGGTCGCCGATCAGCAGGCCGGCACACGCCGCTGGTCGAACACGTCCAAGGCGAAGGCAGGTGCAGGCGGGTCAGCCCGGCCTTGCCCACCACCCACAGGCAGGCATGGTTCAGGCCAGCAGCCGGGTGATCAGTTGCCGGTAAAGATCGGGCAACGCCCGCAGATCGTCCAGCCGCACGTGTTCGTCCACCTGGTGGATGCTGGCGTTCACCGGCCCCACCTCGATGCACTGCGCCCCCAGCGGCGCGATGAAGCGCGCATCGGAGGTGCCGCCGCCGGTGCTTTCCTCCGGCGTGGCGCCGGCGAACCCGGCCAGCACCTCGCGCGCGACGCTGCGCAGGCGCCCTTCCGGCGTGTAGAAAGGCTCGCCGCTGCGGTGCCAATGCAGCTCATGATCGAGCCCATGGCGGTCCAGCAGCGCGGCGATCTCCGCCTCCAGGCGCGCGGCGTTCCAGTGCGGGTTGTAGCGCAGGTTGAACATCGCCCGCAGCTCGCCGGGGATCACATTGCTGGCACCGGTGCCGGCTTCGATGTTGGAAATCTGCAGGCTGGTCGGGGGGAAGCTCTCGTAGCCATCGTCCCAGTGCCGCGCGGCCAGTTCGGCCAGCGCCGGCGCGGCGAGGTGGATCGGGTTGCGCGCCTTCTCCGGATAGGCGACGTGGCCCTGCACGCCCTTGACCCGCAGCTTCGCCGACAGGCTGCCGCGACGCCCCACGCGCAGCAGGTCGCCCAGCGTGGCGCTGGACGACGGCTCGCCGGTGATGCACCAGTCGATGCGCTGCCCGCGCTCGCGCAGCAGCCGCGCGACGTGGCGCACGCCATCGATGGCATCGCCCTCCTCGTCGCTGGTCAGCAGCACCGCCAGCGTGCCGGGGTGGTCCGGGTGGTCGGCGACGAAGCGTTCGACCGCCACCACGAACGCGGCCACGCTGCCCTTCATGTCGGCCGCGCCACGGCCGTACAGCACGCCGTCGCGCACCTCCGGCCGGAACGGATCGCTGGCCCAGGCCTCGATCGGGCCGCTGGGCACCACGTCGGTATGGCCGAGCAGCACCAGCACCGGCGCGCCGCTGCCATGCGTGGCCCACAGGTTGTCGACCTCGCCCAGGCGCAGGTGTTCGCAGGCGAAACCGGCGGCCTGCAGGCGCTCGCCGATCAGTTGCTGGCAGCCCGCATCCTCGGGCGTTACCGAAGGGCGCGCGATCAGCTCACAGGTCAGTTCAAGCACATCGTTCATGCGATATGTCTCCTGCAGGAGCGCACCAAGGCGTGCTCCTGCACGTGCCATCACGCGACGCCGAAGCGCTGCTTGAAGCCGTTGTCGGAAAAGCCCTGCGTCATCGCGCCGTCGCCGGTGACGACCAGCGGGCGCCTGATCAGCTGCGGGTACTCACGCAGCAGCAGCTTCCATTCGGCATCCGACGCGGCCGCCTTGCGGTTGTCCGGCAACTGCCGCCAGGTGGTCGAGGACTTGTTGATCAATGCCGCGAAGCCGCCGGCCTTGCCGGCCCATTCGACCAGCGTTTCCGGGCTGGGCTTGTTGTCGCAGTAATCGACGAAGGTGTAGGCGACGCCGAAGCGGTCCAGCCACTTGCTGGCCTTCTTGCAGGTGTCGCAGTTCTTCAGCCCATACAGGGTCGTCATGTCATGGAATCCTTGGAGCGTGGAACGAGTGGAGGGAAGCGGGACACGAGGGAAGACGACAAGAAGCGGGAAAGCGCGGGCCGCGGCCCCTACCCGTTTCCCGTTTCCCCGCCCGTTGCCTGCTTCAATCCGCCAACCCGCGCAGCAGGTCGTTCACGCTGGTCTTGCTGCGGGTGCGGGCATCGACCTGCTTGACGATCACCGCGCAGTACAGCGAATGGCTGCCGTCCCTGCTCGGCAGCGAACCGGACACCACCACGCTGTAGGGCGGAATGTAGCCGTAGCTGATCTCGCCGGTGGCGCGGTTGTAGATGCGCGTGCTCTGGCTCAGGAACACGCCCATGCCGATCACGCTGTGGTGGCCGACGACCACGCCTTCCACCACTTCCGAGCGCGCGCCGATGAAGCAGTGGTCCTCGATGATGGTGGGACTGGCCTGCAGCGGTTCCAGCACGCCGCCGATGCCGGCGCCGCCGGACAGGTGGCAGTGCTTGCCGATCTGCGCGCAGGAGCCGACCGTGGCCCAGGTATCGACCATGGTGCCCTCGCCCACGTGCGCGCCGATATTGGTGAAGCTCGGCATCAGCACCACGTCGCGGCCGAAGTGGGAACCGCGGCGGGCGATGGCACCGGGCACCACGCGCACGCCGGCGGCGCGGAACTCCGCCTCGCCGTAGCCGGCGAAGCGCGATTCGACCTTGTCCCAGAACGGCGCCGGGCGGCCGTCCATGACGCTCATGTCGTTGACGCGGAAATACAGCAGCACCGCCTTCTTCAACCATTCGTTGACCTTCCAGCCGCCATTGCCGTCCGGCTCGGCCACGCGGAATTCGCCCGACTCCAGGCCATCGATGACACGGTTGACCAGCGGCCGGGTGTAGCCCTCGATCTCGTCCATGGTCAGCATCGCGCGGCGTTCGAACGCGCTCTCGATGCCGAACTTCATTTCCGCCACGCCCGGTGCCGGCGGCTTGCGCAGGCTGCGCGGGCCGATCGATTCGACCGCCTTCGGCGCGGTCTTCGGCTTGATCGCGGGCGCCTTCTTCACCACGGCCTTCGCCGCCTTCTTCGCTGGCACGGCCTTGCTGGCGGCCGGCTTGGGAGCCGGGGCGGTCTTGTTCGGCGCAGCCTTCTTGGCGGGGGTCTTCCTGGTGGCCATCAGTGGGGGTCTCCTGGCGTTCTATCGGGTTCCAGGCAGGCCAGCAATGCGTCGCGCAGAGCCTGCCGGGAGGTTTCGGTAAGCGGTTGGTCGTGGCGGTCGGTGAGCTGGAACTGGTCCTCGGCGCGCTCGCCGAAAGTGGCGATGCGCGCGTCCTGCACCCGCAACCGCTGGTCGCGCAGCACGTGCGCGACGTCGGCCAGCAGGCCGGGGCGGTCGGGGGCCACCAGGTTCAGCACCGTGCGGCCGTGCTCGGCGTTCTCGATGAACTCGATGCGCGGGGCGAAGCGGAAGTGCTTGAGCTGGCGCGGGATCACCCGCCGCGCCGGCCGCAGGATCTGGATGTTGCCGGCCAGCGCCTTGCGCAGCAGCAGCTCCAGGCGCGCGGTGTCGCCATCGGCGAAGCTGCCGGCCGGCGTCACCTCGAAGGTATCGAAGATGGTGTCCTCCGGCCCGTCGAGCACGCGCGCGCGGTGGATGCTGTAGCCGGCGCGGTCCAGCGTCATCACGATCGCGGCGAACAGGCCGTCGCGGTCGGGCGAGTGCACGAACACTTCCAGCGCATCGCTCTCCGGCGCAATCCGCCGCGCCTTGACCAGGGTGCCGCCACGCGCCACCTCCATCAGCGAGGCGGCCTGCCACACCAGCTGCTCGGGGCGGAAACGCATGAAACTCTCGTCCGGCATCGCGCCGAACTGGCGCTCGATCACCGCGTCGGCATGGCCCAGCGCGCGCATCAGCCCGCGCACGTTGGCGCGCGCTTCCTGCACCCGCTCGGCTTCCGGCAGCGGTGGCTCCAGCCCTTCGCGCAGGGCGCGACGCGCGGCGAAATACAGGTCGGCCAGCAGCCGGTCCTTCCAGGCGTTCCACAGCTTGGGGCTGGTGCCGGCGATGTCGGCGCAGGTCAGCAGGTACAGGTAGTCCAGCCGTTCGCGGCTGCCGACCAGCCCGGCGAAGCGGTGGATCACCTCCG
This sequence comes from Stenotrophomonas sp. PS02297, assembly GCF_029959705.1. Lineage (NCBI taxonomy): Bacteria > Pseudomonadati > Pseudomonadota > Gammaproteobacteria > Lysobacterales > Lysobacteraceae > Stenotrophomonas > Stenotrophomonas sp. PS02297. The sequence goes on from NZ_JASCOS010000003.1 coordinate 13,664, forward strand.
GATCGGTGATGTCCTGCTTCTGCGCGGTGACCGACATGCGCAGGTGCTGTTCCACCAGCCAGGCCACCAGGTCCGTGTCGGTGGCGCTCAGGCCATGCGCGGCGCAGAACGCGCGCGCGTCCACCGCGCCGAGTTCGGAATGATCGCCGCCGCGGCCCTTGGCGATGTCGTGGAACAGCCCGGCCAGCAGCAGCAGTTCCGGCTTGCGCAGCCGCGGCCAGACCTCGTGGGCGATGGAGAAACGCTCGTCGGCGCGGCCGGCGGCGAACACGCCGATGTTCCGCAGCACCATCAGCGTGTGCTGGTCCACGGTGTAGACATGGAACAGGTCGAACTGCATGCGCCCGGACACCTGCGCGAAGGCCGGTATCCACTGCCCCAGCACGCCCAGCCGCGCCATGCGCGCCAGCGTGTCCACCGCGCGCGGTCCGCGCAGCAGGCCGATGAACTGCCCGCGCACGGCTTCGCCCACCTGCGTGTAGGCGGGAATCTCGTCCAGCATCTCGGCCAGGCCACGCGCGGTCATCGAGTGCAGGCCGCGCACCTGCGGGATGTGCGCCCAGCAGGCGAACAGGGCGAAGATGCCCGCGATGTCGCCGTGCGGCCACAACGGGTCGTCGGCCGACAGGTAGCCGCGGCGCAGCGAGAAGCCATCGCCGACCGGCTCGGGAGACGCTTCGCCGTCGAACTGTTCCTCGAAGCGCTGCAGCAGGCGGTCGCTGATCCGCCGCACCACCGCCGCGCTGCGGTAAAAGCCCTGCATCATCTTTTCCACGCCGAGATTGCCGGCGTCGTCGGCGAAACCCATGCGCTCGGCCAGCGCCTTCTGGTGGTCGAAGCGCAGCCGCTCCTCGGCGCGCTGCGCGACCAGGTGCAGGCCGAAGCGCAGCCGCGCCAGTACCGCGCGCTCGCGCTTGAGCGCGGCGGCTTCGTCCAGCCCCAGGTGCCCGAGCCCGACCAGCGCGTCGATGTCGCTCACGCCGAACGCGCGCAGCGCCATCCAGCCCAGGGTGTTGAGGTCGCGCAGGCCGCCGGGACCGTCCTTGATGTCCGGTTCGAGGTTGTCGGCGGTGTCGCCGAAACGCTGGTGGCGCAGCAGCAGTTCCTCGCGCTTGGCGAGGAAATATTCGCGCGCCGGCCAGACCAGGGTCGGCGATACCGCGCGCGCCAGCGCCTGCTGCGCACCCGGCTCGACGCACAGCGGCCGCGCTTCGATCAGCGCGGTCAGCACGGTCTGGTCGGCCGCGGCCTGCACGCACTGCGCGGCCGAACGCACCGCATGGCTGGCCGGCAGCCCCGCATCCCACAACAGCGCGAACAGGCGCGCCAGCGCGGCCTCGTTCGCCTGCTGCATCTCAGGCTCGCCCAGCACCAGCAGGTCGATGTCAGAACGCGGGAACAGCTCGCCGCGCCCGTACCCGCCGACCGCGAACAGCGACAGCCCGCCAGCGGCCGGCAGGCAACGCCGCCAGGCCTGCTGGATCAGGTGGTCGGCACTGCGCGCGCGCAGCGCCAGAAGGCGCTCGATGTTGTCGCCCTGCTCGAAGCGCCGGCCCAGCCGTGCATCGGCGTGGGCCAGCGACTGCCGCGCCGCGGCGGCCCACTGCGCATCGCCCGCGGGATCGGCCGGCGCGTCCGGTACATGCTGGACCAGATCCGCCGGCAGTGGGCTCATGCCGCCCCGGATCGCGCGCGCTCGGCCTCGGCCGGCGACAGCGTCAGCACTTCCACGCCGTCCTCGGTCACCGCCACCATGTGCTCCCACTGCGCCGAGAGCTTGCGGTCCTTGGTGACCACGGTCCAGCCGTCCGGCAGCACCTTGGTATGGCGGGTGCCCTCGTTGATCATCGGCTCGATGGTGAAGGTCATCCCCGGCTTGAGCACCAGCCCCTGGCCGGGACGGCCGTAATGCAGCACCTGCGGCTCGTCGTGGTAGACCTTGCCGATGCCGTGGCCGCAGTACTCGCGCACCACGCTGAAGCGCTCGGACTCGGCGTATTCCTGGATCGCGTTGCCGATGTCGCCCAGCGTGGCGCCCGGCCTGACCGCGCGGATGCCGCGCCACATGGCTTCCCGGGTCGTTTCGACCAGGCGCTTGGCCATCACCGACGGCGTGCCGACGTAGTACATGCGGCTGGTGTCGCCGTGCCAGCCGTCCTTGATGACCGTCACGTCGATATTGACGATGTCGCCGTCCTTCAACACCTTGGCCTCGCTGGGGATGCCATGGCAGATGACGTTGTTGACCGAGGTGCACAGGGTCTTGGGAAAGCCGCGGTAGCCGACATTGGCCGGGATCGCGCCCTGCACGTTGACGATGTGGTCGTGGCAGATGCGGTCCAGTTCCTCGGTGGTGACACCGGGCTTGACGTGTTCGCCGATCATGTCCAGCACTTCGGCCGCCAGGCGGCCGGCAATGCGCATCTTGGCAATTTCTTCGGGGGTTTTCAGGTTCACGCTCATGGCCGCCATTATCACCCATTGGCGCCTGCCTGAACGACCTCTCCCCCTGCCCGCGCGTGGCCGGGCCGGACGGCGGTTTGCGCGCCGGAGGCCCTGCCCCTATAATTCCGCGGCTCCGTCGCCGGTCCCTGGCCGCTTCGGGCCGCCCACACCGGGCGTCACCGGTGAATCCACACCTGCTGCCCCCATCCGTGCCGGGGTGCGCGTGCCAGCTGGAGCCAAGGCCCCAGTACGCATGTCGTCGGTCACGGAGGCAGCAGGGAAGCCCAACCCCGGAACCCAGCGCGCTTCCACGCGTCCCGCACACTTTGCCCGCGGGCGGAATCGCCGGTTCCCTGTCAGGAGTTCTGCAATGTCCCAGATCACCATGCGCCAGATGCTGGAAGCCGGCGTCCACTTCGGCCACCAGACCCGTTACTGGAACCCGAAGATGGCTCCGTACATCTTCGGCGCCCGCGGCAAGATCCACATCATCAACCTGGAAAAGACCGTCCCGCTGTTCAACGATGCGATGAACTTCATCTCGTCCGTTGCCCAGAAGCGCGGCACCATCCTGTTCCTGGGCACCAAGCGCAGCGCGCGCGACGCCATCAAGGAAGAAGCCGAGCGTTGCGGCATGCCGTTCATGAACCAGCGCTGGCTGGGCGGCACCCTGACCAACTTCCGCACCGTCAAGCAGTCGGTCGCGCGCCTGAAGGAACTGGAAGCCGGCGAGACCGACGGCACCTTCGAGCGCCTGGTCAAGCACGAAGTGCTGGGCCTGCGCCGCGAGCGCGACAAGCTGGAAGCCTCGCTGGGCGGCATCAAGGACATGAACCGCCTGCCGGACGCGATCTTCGTGATCGACATCGGCCATGAAGACATCGCCATCAAGGAAGCCAAGAAGCTCGGCATCCCGGTGATCGCCGTGGTCGACACCAACTACAACCCGGAGCTGGTGGACTACGCCATCCCGGGCAACGACGACGCCATCCGCGCCGTGCAGCTGTACGCCCGCGCCGCCGCCGACGCCGTGCTGGAAGGCAAGGCCGCCGCCCCGAACGCCGCCTCGGTGCGCGAGGAAGAGTTCGCCGAAGGCGCCGAAGGCGAAGCCAAGCCGGCCCGCAAGCCGCGCGCCAAGAAGGCCGAAGCCGCCGAGTAATCGTGGCGCAATGCAGCCGCGCGACCATCGCGCGGCTGCTTCCCCCGGTAGGGGCGGCGTAAGCCGCGATGCGGCTTTCACGTGAAGCCTGTTCGCGGCTTACGCCGCTCCTACACATCCACCCAAATTCTCAGAGGTTTTAACCATGGCTGAAATCACCGCATCCCTGGTCAAGGAACTGCGCGAGCGCACCGGCGCCGGCATGATGGAATGCAAGAAGGCGCTGGCCGAGAACAACGGCGACATCGACGCCGCCGCTGAAGCCCTGCGCAAGTCCGGCGCCGCCAAGGCCGACAAGAAGGCCGACCGCGTCACCGCCGAAGGCCGCATCGGCGTCGCCATGAACGGCGGCAAGGCCGTGCTGGTCGAAGTGAACTCGGAAACCGACTTCGTCGCCAACGACGTCAACTTCAAGGCGTTCGTCGATGCCGTCGCCGCGGCCGCCCTGGCCTCGGGCGCCGCCGACGTGGAAGCCCTGAAATCGGCCAAGCTGGCTTCCGGCGAAACCGTCGAGGAAACCCGCGCCGCCGCCATCCAGAAGCTGGGCGAGAACATCCAGATCCGCCGCCTGGCCAAGGTCGATGGCGGCAACACCGTCGGCGCCTATGTGCACACCAACGGCAAGATCGGCGTGCTGGTCGACCTGGCCGGCGGCAACGCCGAGCTGGCCAACGGCCTGGCCATGCACGTGGCCGCGATGAACCCGCCGCACAACAAGGCCGCCGACGTGCCGGCCGAGTTCGTCGCCAAGGAAAAGGAAATCGAGCTGGCCAAGATGAGCGAGAAGGACAAGGCCAAGCCGGCCGAGATCCTGGAGAAGATCATCAGCGGCAAGATCAACAAGATCATCAGCGAAGTGACCCTGTACGGCCAGAGCTACGTGCTGGACGGCGACAAGACCGTCGAGCAGGCCGTCAAGGCCGCCGGCGGCGACGTCGTCGGCTTCCAGCGCCTGGTGGTCGGCGAAGGCATCGAGAAGGTGGTCGAGGACTACGCCGCCGAAGTCGCCAAAGCGATGCAGGTCTGACACGGCCCCGATCCGGAGCCCAGAAGAAGCCGCGGACTCCGCGGCTTCTTTTTTATCCGGCGCACGCAGCCGACCCCGTTTTTCCTGTGGACTTCAAGTCCCATTGCCCGATACTGTGACGCAAACACCCCGGCGCCCGCCCCGTCCGTATCCTTGATGGCCTGCTGAACACCTCCTCCGACATGTCCCCCGAGCTCAACGCAGCGCTGTCGCTCTGCCGCAACCTGCCCTCGCCGCCCGGCATCGCCATCCGCATCATCGAATTGGCGCAGGATCCGGAGACCGACATCGCCACCGCGGCCGATGCCATCGCGATGGACATGGCCCTGAGCGCGCGCATGCTGCGCATCGCCAACTCCCCGCTGTACGCCAGCCGGCGCCGGATCGAGAACCTGGGGCAGGCACTGACCATGCTCGGCCTCAACGCGACCCTGCAGCTGGCGCTCGGCTTCTCCCTGGCGCATGCGCTGGAAAAGCAAGGCCAGGACCCGCGCCTGCTGGAACGCATCTGGCGCCGCAGCGTGCTCTGCGCCCTGGCCGCGCGCTTCCTCGGCATGGGCTGCGGGGTGCGGCGCGTCGAGGAGCTGATGCTCGCCGGCCTGCTGCAGGACATCGGCGCGCTGGCATTGATGCAGGCCAGCCCGGACATCTACCCGGCGCTGTTCGACAGCGCCACCTGCAACGAGGAACTGCTCGCCCATGAGCGCGCCATCCTCGGCTGCAGCCACGCCGAAGCCGGCGCCCAGCTGTGCGAGCAGTGGCACCTGCCCCGCTACCTGGTGGAAGCGATCGCCCGCAGCGAGCCGCCGGTGGAACCGACCGACCCGTTCCAGCGCTGCGTCGCCCTGTCCGGCTGCGTGGCGGAAATCTGGCTGGCGCCGGATGCCGATAGCGCGCGCAGCCATGCCCTGCAGCAGGCTTACCAGGAACTGGGCATGGACAGCCAGGGCTTCGAACTGGTGCTGCAGCGGGTCAGCCAGGCGCTGCCGGAACTGTGCGCCCTGCTCGACGTACCGGTGCCCAGTTCGGCGCGCCTGCACTTTCTGCTCGACCACGCCAACGAACTGAAGGAACTGCGCAACCTGCGCGAACTGCAGGATGCCTCGACCACCCGCCGGCGCGCCGACGACTTCGAGCTGATGGCCCGGCGCCTGGCCGAACAGGCGCACCTGGACGCGCTGACCGGCGTGCTCAACCGCCGGCATCTGGAAACGGTGCTGGAGCAGGAGTTCGCCCGCGCCGCACACATGAACCAGCCGCTGTCCATCGCCTTCATCGACCTGGACGACTTCAAGAAGATCAACGACGCCCACGGCCACCTGGCCGGCGACCAGGTGCTGCAGTCCTTCGCCTCGCATCTGCAGGAACAGCTGCGCAACAGCGATACCGTCGCCCGCTTCGGCGGCGAGGAGTTCGTGGTGCTATTCCCCGACACCAACGAGCGCCTCGCGCTGGAGGTGGTGCGGCGCGTGCTGGATACCATCGCGCACACGCCGATGGCCGAGATCGAGGGCGCTCCGCTGCATGTCACCTTCTCCGCCGGCGTGGCCACGCATGGCGACTACGAGCGCTTTGCCAATGTGCAGGATCTGCTCAAGGCCGCCGACGATGTGCTCTACCGCTCCAAGAGTCTGGGCCGCAACCGGGTGATCGCCCGCGCCCCCGAGCCGCAGCCGGCTTCCGGCTGAACACGGGCGAACGCGGGTGGCAATCCGTCATTGCAGCGCAACAAAAGCGCTGCCCGGCATGCCCTCGATCCGTTAGAATTCCCGCGTTTTCCAGCCACCGAGGTCGCCCATGTCCCAGCTCGCCTACCAACGCATCCTTCTGAAACTTTCCGGGGAGGCGCTGATGGGAGACGAGGACTACGGCATCGACCCCAAGATCATCAACCGCCTGGCGCGCGAGGTCATCGAGGCGCAGCAGGCGGGCGCCGAAGTGGCGCTGGTCATCGGCGGCGGCAACATCTTCCGCGGCGCCGGCCTGGCCGCCGGCGGCATGGACCGGGTCACCGGCGACCAGATGGGCATGCTGGCCACGGTCATCAATGCGCTGGCCATGCAGGACGCGCTGGAGAAGCTCGGCGCCAAGGCGCGCGTGATGAGCGCGATCAAGATCAACGACGTGTGCGAGGACTACATCCGCCGCCGCGCCATCCGCCACCTGGAGAAGGGCCGGCTGGTGATCTTCGCCGCCGGCGTCGGCAGCCCGTTCTTCACCACCGACTCCGGCGCCGCGCTGCGCGCCATCGAGATCGGCGCCGACCTGCTGCTCAAGGCCACCAAGGTCGACGGCGTCTACGACAAGGACCCGAACAAGCACGCCGATGCGGTGCGCTACGACACCCTGAGCTACGACCAGGTCATCAGCCAGGGCTTGGAAGTCATGGACACCGCCGCCTTCGCCCTGGCCCGCGACAGCGACCTGCCGCTGCGCGTGTTCGACATGGGCCAGCCCGGCGAGCTGCTGAAGATCCTGCGCGGCGAGAACATCGGCACCCTGGTCCACGGCCGCGACGCCCACTGACGACGCGCCTGCTCCGGCAGGCCCGCGCCGCCGGCACGGGCCCGGCACGGCACGACTCAAGGGGCGCGCAGGGAAGCCGGCGCGCCCCGCTCCACGATTCCCGTCCGGCCGGCAGGGCTGTTCGCCTATAATCGGCCGGTTCCAGAAACATCCAGGATTCCGGCGATGATCAACGACATCAAGCAAGATGCGCAGGCGCGCATGGCCAAGAGCCTCGACGCTCTGCGCCACACCCTCACCACCATCCGCACCGGCCGCGCATCGCCGGCCCTGCTCGACGGCATCAAGGTCAAGGCCTACGGCACCGATACGCCGCTGAACCAGGTGGCCAGCATCAGCGTGTCCGAAGGCCGCTCGCTGGTCATCACCCTGTTCGACAAGAACATGATCAAGGAAGTGGAAAAGGCCATCTACGCGTCGGACATCGGCATCACGCCCACCACCATGGGCACGGTGATCCGCCTGAACCTGCCGCCGCTGACCGAAGAGCGCCGCAGGGAACTGGCCAAGACCGTCGGCAAGGAAGGCGAGGACAGCAAGGTCGCCATCCGCAACATCCGCCGCGATGCCAACCAGGAAGTGGCCCGTCTGCTCAAGGACAAGGCCATCACCGAGGACGAGGACCGTCGCGCGCAGGACGATATCCAGAAGCTGACCGACAAGGCGATCAAGGACGTCGACGAAGTGGTCAGGCTCAAGGAACAGGAACTGATGGCAGTCTGACCGGTGCCGTCCGCCATGCCCAACGGCATGCCAGCACCAAGCCTGCCCGCGCACGTTGCCATCATCATGGATGGCAACGGCCGCTGGGCGCAGCAGCGGCGGCGTCCGCGCATGATCGGCCACCGCGCCGGCGCGCGCGCGGTCAACCGCACCATCGATTTCTGCCTGGAGCGCGGCATCGCCGCGCTCACGCTGTTCGCCTTTTCCAGCGAGAACTGGGGACGGCCGCAGGAAGAAGTGGATGCGCTGATGAAGCTGTTCCTGGGCGCGCTCGACCGCGAGGTGGACGAGCTCGACCGCCGCGGCGTGCGCGTGCGCTTCATCGGCGAACGCTCGCGCTTCTCCTCCGGCATCGCCCAGCGCATGGACCGGGCCGAGCAGCGCACCGCCGGCAACGGCGCCATGGCTCTGAGCATCGCCGCCAGCTACGGCGGCCGCCAGGACATCGCCCATGCCGCGCGCCTGCTCGCCGAGCAGGTCGCCGCCGGCACCCTGTTGCCGGAACAGATCGATGAACACCTGCTCGGCCGGCATGTCGCGCTGACCGACCTGCCGCCGCCGGACCTTTTCATCCGCACCGGCGGCGATACCCGCATCAGCAATTTCCTGCTGTGGCAGCTGGCCTACACCGAGCTGTGGTTCACCGAGGTGCTGTGGCCGGATGTCGATGCCGGCCTCCTGCAGCGGGCGCTGGACGACTACGCGCAGCGCGAGCGCCGCTATGGACTGACAAGCGCACAGGTCGCCGCGGCGGCCACGGAGACCGTTTCCCCATGACCAAGACCCGTGTCATCGCCGCGCTGATCATGGCCCCGGTGGCCATCTGCGCGATCCTGCTGCTGCCTACCCAGTGGCTGGCCGCCGCCGCCGCGCTGGTGTTCCTGACCGGCCTGTGGGAATGGTTCCGGCTCACCGGCGTGGACGGCCTGCCGCGCACAGTGCTGCTGGTGCTGAACCTGCTGCTGATGGTGCTGCTGGTGTGGGCATCGGCCGGCAGCCTGGTGCTGTTCCAGCTGGCCGCGCTGGCCGGGGTCGGCTTCTGGCTGCTGGCGCTGCTGTGGCTGCGCTTCTTCGATTTCGGCGCACACGAGGAAAGCAGCGCGCGCATGCTCAAGCTGGCCGCCGGCAGCCTGGCCATCGTCCCGGCCTGGGCGGCGCTGGTGCTGATCCACGCCGGCGGGCCGCATGGCAACCGCTGGCTGCTGACCGCGCTGGCCATCGTCTGGGCCGCCGATTCGGGCGCCTATTTCGCCGGCCGCGCCTTCGGCAGGCACAAGCTGGCCCCGCGCGTGAGCCCCAACAAGACCATCGAAGGCCTGCTGGGCGGGCTGGTCGCCGGCCTGGCCGTCGCCGTCGGGTTCGGCTGGCTGGCCGGCGTGCAGCCAGCCGATATCGGCTGGCTGCTGCTGGTGGCCGCGGTCGCGGTGCTGGCCTCGGTGCTCGGCGACCTGTTCGAAAGCCTGCTCAAGCGCCACGCCGGCGCCAAGGATTCGGGCAGCGTGATTCCCGGCCACGGCGGCGTGCTGGACCGCATCGACGGCGTGCTGGCCGCCCTGCCGGTGTTCGCGCTGGGCAAGGAAATCTTCGGTTTCTGACATGTCCGTTTCTTCGCCTTTCCACCAGGATGCCCCGCGCCGGGTCGCCATCCTTGGCGCCACCGGCTCGATCGGCACCTCGGCGCTGGACGTCATCGCCCGCCATCCGGAGCAGATGCGCGCCAGCGTTCTGGCCGCCGGCAACAACGTCGATGCGCTGGTCGCGCTGTGCCGGAGCCACCGGCCCGAGCACGCCGCCATCGCCGACCCGGCACTGTTCCAGCGCCTGCGCGACGGGCTGCGCGACGCCGGCCTGGCGACCGAGGCCCACGCCGGCGCCACGGCGATCGACGCGCTTGCCGCCGGCGACGCCTGCGACACGGTGGTCGCAGCCATCGTCGGCGCGGCCGGGCTGTCCTCGACCCTGGCCGCGGCCCGCGCCGGCAAGCGCCTGCTGCTGGCCAACAAGGAGTCGCTGGTGCTGGCCGGCGAGCTGCTGACCCGCGAGGCGGCCGCGGCCGGCGCGGACATCATTCCGATCGACAGCGAGCACAACGCCATCTTCCAGTGCCTGCGCTCGCGCGACGCCAGCGTCGAAGGCGCCGGCGTGCGCCGCATCCTGCTCACCGCCTCCGGCGGCCCGTTCCGCGGCCGCACCCGCGCCGAGCTGGAAGCGGTGACCCCGGCCCAGGCGGTAGCCCATCCCAAGTGGTCAATGGGCCCGAAGATCTCGGTCGATTCGGCCACGCTGATGAACAAGGGCCTGGAGGTCATCGAGGCGCACCACCTGTTCGGCGTGCCCGGCGCGCGCATCGATGTACTGGTGCACCCGCAGAGCCTGGTGCATTCGCTGGTCGAGTTCATCGACGGCTCCACCCTGGCCCAGCTTGGCCTGCCGGACATGCGCACCACCCTTGCGGTGGGCCTGGGCTGGCCGCGGCGCATCGAATCGGGGGTGGCCGGACTCGACCTGCTGGCCCAGGGCCGCCTCGACTTCGAGGCCCCGGACCTGGACGCCTTCCCCTGCCTGCGCCTGGCCTGGCAGGCGATGGAGGCCGGCGGCAGCACCCCGGCGATCCTGAACGCCGCCAACGAAGTCGCCGTTTCAGCCTTTCTTCAGGGCCGCATAGGCTTCCTGTCGATCCCTGCGCTGGTGGAACACGCGTTGTCCGCCCTGCCTCACATGGCTGCCGATACACTGGACGCCCTGCTGGCGGCCGACGCGCGCTCCCGCCAGGTCACCACCACCGCCATCGCCCGCCTGCCCCATGCCTGACCCCGTCTTCCAACCGAGCCGCGACCATGGCTGACTTCCTCGGTTCCGTGTGGTGGATGATCGTCAGCCTCGGCGTGCTGGTGACGTTCCATGAATTCGGCCACTACTGGGTGGCCCGGCGCTGTGGCGTGAAGGTGCTGCGCTTCTCGGTCGGCTTCGGCCGCCCGCTGTGGAGCCGCCGCAACCGTAACGGTACCGAGTTCGCCATCGCCGCCATCCCGCTCGGCGGCTACGTGAAGATGCTGGACGAGCGCGAGGTCGAGGTCCCGGCCGGCGAGCGCGCCGTGGCCTTCAACAACAAGAGCGTATGGCAGCGCATCGCGATCGTGGCCGCAGGCCCGGCCGCCAACCTGCTGCTGTGCATCGCCCTGCTGTGGGCGATGTTCGTGATCGGCCGCCAGGACTACTCGGCGACCATCGGCCGCAGCAGCGGCATGGCCGCCGCCGCCGGCCTCAACGCCGGCGACCGCATCGTCGACGTGGACGGCCGCACCGTCGCGACCTGGGCGGAGGCCAGCATGGCCCTCACCACCGCCGCCATGGACCGCCAGGACGCCAGGGTGCGCGTCCTCGACCCGCTGGACAATGCGCATACCCGCGTGCTGCCGCTGTCCACCCTGCCGGCCGGTTTCGACGAACGCACGGTACCGGTGCAGGCCGGCCTGGCCTGGCAGTTCTGGCTGCAACCGGCACAGATCGAATCGGTGGTGGCAGGCTCGGCCGCCAGCGGCCTGCTGCAGCGCGGCGACCTGATCCTGGCCATCGACGGGCTGCGAGTGGAAAGCGCCGACCAGGTCGCGGCGCTGGTGCAGCGGCTGGGCGAACGCGGCGGCCAGGGCATGATCGAGGTCGAACGCGACGGCCAGCGCCTGGCCCTGGAACTGCAGCCGCAGAAGGCAACGGACGAGGCGGGCAAGGACCGCTGGCTGCTCGGCGTGGGCTTCGTCACCGGCCAGGCGCCGGCCTACGATGCCCGCCAGCAGTACGGGCCGCTGGCGGCGCTGCCGGCCGCCGTGCGCGAGGCCGGCCGGCTGGCCGGCGATTCCCTCGGCATGATGCGGCGCATGCTCACCGGCCATGCCTCGGTCAAGAACATTTCCGGGCCGATCACCATCGCCCGCGTCGCCAATGCCTCGGCCGAACGCGGCGTGGACTGGTTCCTGTACTTCCTGGCCCTGCTGTCGCTGAGCCTGTGCATCATCAACCTGCTGCCGATCCCGATCTTGGACGGCGGTCACCTGCTGTATTACCTTATCGAGTTGGTCAAGGGCAGCCCGTTGAGCGAGCGCGCCATGGCCGCCGGACAGTACGTCGGCCTGGCACTGCTGGCCGGGCTGATGGGGCTGGCGTTCTACAACGACATCCTCGGCCTGGTCCCGCGATGAACTTTTTCCCGCTGACGTCGTCATACGCCGGCACCCACGCAACAATGAAATCGACTCCAACCGGACGTGACATGACGCGACTTCCCAATCGCCGCCTGCTTGCCCTCGCCCTCGCCGCCGGTCTGGCCGCGCCCGCGCTCGCGCAGGCAGCCGAGCCCTTCACCGCCAGCGACATCCGCGTGGACGGCCTGCAGCGCATCTCTTCCGGTACCGTCTTCACCTACCTGCCGGTGGAACGCGGCGACCGCGTCGACGACGCCAAGGTCGGCGATACCATCCGCGCCCTGTACAAGACCGGCTTCTTCGAGGACGTGCAGCTGGACCGCCAGGGCGACATCCTAGTGGTCACGGTCAAGGAGCGCCCGGCGATCAACAAGCTGACCGTCACCGGCAACAAGGACATCAAGAGCGAGCAGCTGCTCAAGGGCCTGAGCGACATCGGCCTGAGCGAGGGCGGCACTTTCGACCGCCTGAGCCTGGACCGCGTGACCCAGGAACTGCGCCGCCAGTACAACGACCGCGGCAAGTACAACGTCGAGATCACCCCGACGGTGAGCCCGCTGGACCGCAACCGCGTCGACGTCGCCATCGCCGTCAAGGAAGGCAAGGCGGCCAAGATCCGCCACGTCAACCTGGTCGGCCCCGAGAAGTTCGAGTCCGCGGACATCCTCGATACCTGGGAATCCAAGGAGCACAACTGGGCCTCGTGGTACCGCCGCGACGACCAGTACTCCAAGGAAAAGCTGTCCGGCGACCTGGAGAAGCTCAACTCCTGGTACCTGGACCGCGGCTACGTCGATTTCAGCGTCGATTCCACCCAGGTCTCGATCAGCCCCGACAAGCGCGACATGTTCATCACCGCCGGCGTGACCGAGGGCGAGCAGTACAAGATCTCCGAGATCAAGGTCACCGGCGATACCGTCCTGCCGCAGGAAAACGTCGAGCGCATGGTGTTCCAGAAGGCCGGCGACACGTTCTCGCGCGGCCTGCTGGAACTGAGCGCCGACGCGATCAGCAACACGCTGTCCAACGTCGGCTACGCCTTCGCCAAGGTCAACCCGATCCCGACCAGCAACCGCGCAGACCGCACGGTGGCGGTCAACATGCAGGTGGTGCCCGGCCCGCGCGTGTCGGTGCGCCGCATCGTGTTCAAGGGCAATACCCGCACCGCCGACGAGGTGCTGCGCCGCGAGATGCGCCAGTTCGAGAATGCCTGGTACTCGCAGGCGGCCATCGACCGCTCCAAGATCCGCCTGCAGCGCCTGGGCTACTTCGAATCGGTCGACGTCGAGACCTCCCCGGTCACCGGCAGCAACGACCAGGTCGACGTGGTCTACAACGTCAAGGAGACCACCTCGGGCAGCTTCGTGTTCGGCCTGGGCTATTCGCAGTCCTACGGCATGACCACCTCGGTGCAGCTGTCGCAGAACAACTTCCTGGGCGGCGGCAACCGCGTCTCGGTCGAAGCCTCGCGCAGCAGCTACCTGCAGCGCTACGGCTTCTCGTACATGAACCCGTATTTCACCGACGACGGCGTGTCGCTGGGCTACAACCTGTCCTGGCGCGAGCTGGACTACTCGGACTTCAACACCGCCCAGTACAACAGCACCAACGGCGCCGCGCAGATGGTGTTCGGCGTGCCGATCACCGAGAACGACAGCTTCTCGCTGATGTTCGGCATCGACAGCAACCAGATCACGACCTACAACGGCTACACCCCGAAGGCGATCATCGACTACATCGATGCGATGGGCACGCGCACCTTCCACTCTTGGCGTACCGAACTGGGCTGGGCGCGCGACACCCGCAACGACTACTTCATGCCCACCCGCGGCACCTACCAGCGCCTGGGCCTGGAAGCCACCCTGCCCGGCTCCACCGCCGAGTACTACAAGCTCAGCTACCAGATCTCCAAATACTGGCCGATCATGCCCTCGCTGGTGATCAACACCCGCGTCGAGCTCGGCTACGGCGATTCCTACGGCAAGGACAAGGTCCGCGACATCTGCTGGAACGTGATCCCGGGCACGCCCGGCACGCCGGCCGACGGCGATACCCCCGCGGTGCCGGGTACGCCGGAAACCACCGAGGTGGTGGACTGCGCGACCAACCCGACCGCCAACCATCGCCAGGTCGTCGCCTCGGGCCTGCCGTTCTTCGAGAATTTCTACGCTGGCGGCACCAACTCGGTGCGCGGTTTCCGCGACAACACCCTGGGGCCGCGTTCGGAGGTCATCGGCGGTTACTACCGCGGGCAGCCGCTGGGCGGCTCGGTGAAGACGGTCGGTGCGGTCGAGGCCTATTTCCCGAAGCTGTTCGACAGCCCGTCGGCACGCGTCTCGGCCTTCCTCGACTTCGGCAACGTCTACAACGGCACCAAGAACTTCGATGCCGGCGAACTGCGCGCCTCGGCCGGTATCGCCCTGCTGTGGCGCGCGCCGGTCGGCCCGATCTCGATCAGCTATGCGTTCCCGCTGAAGAAGAAGGAAGGCGACGAGATCGAACGCCTGCAGTTCACCTTCGGCGGGCAGTTCTGAGGAACTGCCCGCCGCACCCGGGGCCATGCCCCGGGTACCCATAGTTCCGCCCGGCGGAACTATGGGTCGCGCTCTGGCTTTCCGATCCCCCCGCCTTCGGCGCGCCCCCTTACCAAGGGGGCTTTCCTCCAGAACGATTCCTACACTGTGGCGATGCCTGCACAGGCATATCGGGCCCACTCTGCAGTCATGCCGCATGACCGCGCCACTTCCAGACGCTAAACTCCCGGCGTGAATACTCCGACCCATACCGCACATGAACTGGCCGAGCGCTTCGGGCTGCAGGTGCACGGCGATCCGTCCACGGCCATCCATGGCGTGGCCACGCTGGCCCATGCCGGCCCCGGCCAGCTGACCTTCCTGGCCAATCCGCGCTACCGAGCGCAGCTGGCCGACAGCAGGGCGGCCATCGTCGTGCTGCGCGCCGACGACGCCGAGGCCGCGCCCGGCACCGCCCTGGTCGCCAAGGACCCGTACACCACTTTCGCCAAGATCGGCGCGCTGTTCGAGACGGTGCCGCTGCGCGAGGCCGGCATACATCCCAGCGCGGTGATCGATCCGTCGGCGCAGGTCGCCGCCAGCGCCCACATCGGCCCGTTCGTCAGCATCGGCGCGCGCAGCATGGTCGGCGAGAACTGCATCGTCGGCACCGGCAGCATCATCGGCGAGGACTGCGCGCTGGACGCCGGCTGCGAACTGATCGCGCGCGTCACCCTGGTCACCCGGGTCCGCCTCGGCAAGCGCGTGCGCGTCCACCCCGGCGCCGTCCTGGGCGCCGACGGCTTCGGCCTGGCGATGGATGCCGGCCGCTGGATCAAGGTGCCGCAGCTGGGCGGCGTGCGCATCGGCGACGACTGCGAGATCGGCGCCAACACCTGCGTGGACCGCGGCGCGCTGGAAGATACCGTGCTGGAAGAAGACGTGCGCCTGGACAACCTGGTGCAGATCGCCCACAACTGCCACATCGGCGCGCACAGCGCGATCGCCGGCTGCACCGGCATCGCCGGCAGCGCCAGGATCGGCCGCTACTGCCTGCTCGGCGGCGCGGTCGGCGTGGTCGGCCACCTGGAAATCTGCGACCACGTCGTCGTCACCGGCAAGTCGGTCGTGCGCAACTCCATCACCGAACCGGGCGAGTATTCGTCCGGCACCCCATTGACCGACAACCGCACGTGGCGCAAGAACGCCGCGCGCTTCAAGCAGCTGGACAGCCTGGCACGCAGGGTCCTGGCTGTGAGCAAGGAGAAGGAATGAACTCACCGCTGCCGTTGCCCATCGACGTCAACACCATCCGCACGCTGATCCCGCACCGCTACCCGTTCCTGCTGGTGGACAAGGTGGTCGCGCTGGACACCGAGGCCAGGACGATCGTCGCGCACAAGAACGTGACCATCAACGAGCCGTTCTTCCAGGGGCATTTCCCCACCCAGCCGATCATGCCCGGCGTGCTGATCATCGAGGCGCTGGCGCAGGCCGGCGGCGTGCTGACCCAGCTCAGCCTCGGCCGCGACGCCCAGTCCAAGCTGTTCTACCTGGTCAAGGTGGACAACGTGCGCTTCATGAAGCAGGTGGTGCCGGGCGACGTGCTGGAGCTGCACGTGCAGGTCAAGCGCGTGATCCGCAACATGGCCGTCTACTACGGCGAGGCCAAGGTGGACGGCGAAGTCGTGGCGCATGCCGAGGTGCTGTGCGCCGGCACCCGCGAATGACCCCGACCGGAGCCCGCGCATGAGCGACAGCGCCCCCCTGATCCATCCCACGGCCGTCGTCGATCCGTCGGCCAGGCTCGCCGACGACGTGCGCGTCGGCGCGTTCAGCCTGATCGGCGCCGACGTCGAGATCGGCGCCGGCACCGTCGTCGGCCCCCATTGCAGCATCCATGGCCCGACCCGCATCGGCCGCGACAACCGCTTCATCGGCCACGCCGCCATCGGCGGCGAACCGCAGGACAAGAAATACGCCGGCGAACGCACCGAACTGGTGATCGGCGACCGCAACGTGTTCCGCGAGTTCGTCACCGTCAACCGCGGCACCGCCGGCGGCGGCGGCGTCACCACCCTGGGCAACGACAACTGGCTGCTGGCCTACACCCACGTCGCCCATGACTGCCACGTCGCCGACCACTGCGTGTTCTCCAACAACACCACCCTGGCCGGCCACGTCAGCGTCGGCAACTGGGTGATCATCAGCGGCTTCGCCGGCGCCCACCAGTTCTGCCGCATCGGCGACCATGCCTTCCTCGGCATGGGGGCACTGGTCACCGGCGACATCCCGCCATTCACCATGGTCGGCATCGACGGCCACGGGCGCCCGCGCGGCATCAACAGCGAAGGCCTCAAGCGCCGCGGCTTCGACGCCGAGCGCATCGGCGCCATCAAGCGCGCCTACCGCACCCTGTACGTGGCCGGCGTGCCGCTGGCCGAAGCCAAGCTGCAACTGGCCGAGCAGGCCAGGGACAGCGACGACGTGCGGCAGATGCTGGACTTCATCGAACACGCGGACCGCCCGCTGCAGCGATGAGTGCCAGCGGCAACAACGGGAGCCGGGACGCGGGAACGGGGAACGATGGCAGCCAGGCGGCCATCCCCGCATCCGCCATTGCCGCTTCCCGCTTCCCCGCCACCGGCTCCCTGCGCATCGCGCTGGTGGCCGGGGAAACCTCCGGCGATCTGCTTGGCGCCGGCCTGATCGCCGAACTGCGCCGGCGCTTCCCCGATGCCGAGTTCGCCGGCATCGGCGGGGACGCCATGCGCGGCGCCGGCTGCCAGACCTGGTTCGACGCCAGCGAACTGGCGCTGATGGGCCTGGCCGAGATCCTGCGCCACCTGCCGCGACTGCTGAAGCTGCGCCGCGCGTTCCGCGAGCGCGTGCTCGACTGGCGCCCGGACGTGTTCATCGGCATCGACGCACCTGACTTCAACCTCGGCGTGGAGCGCTGGCTCAAGCAGCGCGGCATCCGCACCGTGCACTACGTCAGCCCCTCGGTATGGGCCTGGCGCGAGAAGCGCGCCGAGAAGATCGGCGCCAGCGCCGACATGGTGCTGTGCCTGTTCCCGATGGAACCGCCGATCTACGCCCGCCATGGCGTGGATGCGCGTTTCGTCGGCCATCCCATGGCCGATGCGATCCCGCTGGACAGCGACCGCGCCGACGCCCGCACCCGGCTGGCACTGCCGGCCACCGCGCCGGTGCTGGCGGTGCTGCCCGGCAGCCGCCTGGGCGAGATCGGCCGGCTCGGCCCGGCCTTCTTCGAGGCCGCCTGGCAGGTGGCCGAGCGCATGCCCGACCTGCACATCGTGGTGCCGGCCGCCAACGCCGGCTGCCGGCAACTGATCGACCAGCAGATCGCCGCCTCGGCCCTGCCCGCCGCGCGCCTGCACGTGCTCGACGGCCAGGCCCGCGACGCGGTGACCGCCGCCGACGTGGTGCTGCTGGCTTCCGGCACCGCCACGCTGGAGACCATGCTGGTCAAGCGGCCGATGGTGGTCGGCTACCGCGTCTCGGAGCTGACCTACCGCATCGCCAGGGCCTTGAAGCTGGTCAAGGTCGACCGCTACGCCCTGCCCAACGTGCTGGCCGGCCGCGACCTCGCGCCGGAGCTGATCCAGCACGACTGCACGCCCGAGCGCCTGGCCGCGGCGGTGCTGCAATGGTTCGAGCAGCCCGGATGCGTGGCCGGCCTGCAGGACGACTACCAGCGCCTGCACCTGCAGCTGCGCCAGGACGCCTCCGCCCGCGCCGCCGACGCGGTGGCCTCGCTGCTGGCCGAGCCTGCGTGAACGCACGCGCCGCCGCCTCCTCGCTCGCCCTGTTCGACGACGGGCTGCTGGCCGCCCGCCAGGGCCCTCGCCTCACTGCCGGCGTGGACGAGGCCGGGCGCGGGCCGCTGGCCGGCCCGGTGGCCGTGGCCGCGGTGGTGTTCGACCCGCAACGGCCGCGCATCAACGGCCTGGACGACTCCAAGGCGCTCAGCGCCGCGCGCCGCGAACAGCTTTACGACCGCATCCTCGAGCGTGCCCTGGCCCACTGCATCGTGCTGGTGGACGTGGCCGAGATCGACGGCATCAACATCTTCCAGGCGACCATGCAGGGCATGCGCCGCGCGGTGGAAGGCGTGGCCCACGTGGCCCGGTTCGCCCGCATCGACGGCAACAAGATCCCCAAGGGCCTGCCCTGCCCGGCCGAGGCCCTGGTCGGCGGCGACGCCATCGACCGCGCGATCATGGCCGCCTCGATCCTGGCCAAGGTCAGCCGCGACCGCTACATGCAGGAGCTGCACCAGCGCCACCCCGAGTACGGCTTCGACCAGCACAAGGGCTACGGCACCCCCGCCCACCTGGCGGCCCTGCGCGCGCATGGCCCCTGCCCCGAGCACCGGCGCAGCTTCGCGCCGGTCCGCGACTGCCTGCCTCCCTCCCCGTAGAAGCCGCCCCGGCCACGATGGGGCCTTCCCGAATTGCCTGGCCCAATGCCGCGCATGCCGCAGCAGCGGTTTCGGCCGCGAAGGAAGCTTCGCCTGTTCCGGGAGCCAGGTCGCTGGACAAGGCTCCCCGCGGCTGAAGCCGCTCCTGCGTGTGGCTGCGTGCGGCGCCTGTCAAGCTTGTTCCACGCGCCCCCCGCCGCTACCCTGCCCTGTCATCGCAGTGATCCGGCATGAGCACTCCCCGCTTCGTCCATCTCCACGTCCACACCGAATTCTCGATGGTGGACTCCACCATCCGCGTCCCGGCCAAGCCGGACCAGGCCGATCCGAAGAAGGCCAAGCAGGCCAACCTTCTCAGCCGCTCGGTGGAGATGCGGGCGCCGGCGCTTGCGGTCACCGACCTGAACAACATGTTCGCGCTGGTGAAGTTCTACAAGGCCGCCGAAGGCGTGGGCATCAAGCCCATCGCCGGCGCCGACGTGCTGATCGCCGAGGAAGGCCACGACCCGTGGCGCATGACCCTGCTGTGCCGCGACCGCGAGGGCTACCTGAGCCTGTCGCGCCTGCTCAGCCGCGCATGGCTTGAGGGCCACCGCCCGGAGGGCGGCGTGGCGGTGCACCCGCAATGGCTGAAGGACGGCTGCCACAACCTGTTCGCGCTGGCCGGGCGCCAGAGCCTGGCCGGGCGACTGGCCGGCGAAGGCCGTCATGACCTGGCCGAGCAGCAGCTGGCCGACTGGCAGCGCGTGTTCGGCGACGGCCTGCACCTGGAACTGACCCGCACCGGCCGCGACGGCGAGGAGCCCTTCAACCAGTTCGCGCTGATGGCCGCCGGCCAGCGCGGCCTGCCGGTGATCGCCAGCAACGACGTGCGCTTCCTGTCGCCGCAGGATTTCGACGCGCACGAAGCGCGCGTGTGCATCTCCACCGGCCGCGTGCTCGACGATCCCAAGCGCCCGCGCGAGTACAGCCGCGAGCAGTACCTGAAGACACCGGAGCAGATGGCGGAGCTGTTCGCCGACATCCCCGACGCGATCGACAACACGCTGGCGCTGGCGCAGCGCTGCAACGTCGAGATGCGGCTGGGCACCTACTTCCTGCCCAACTACCCGGTTCCCGACGACGAGACCCTGGACACCTGGATCCAGAAGATGTCGCGCGACGGCCTGACCGAGCGCCTGGAGAAAAATCCGCTTGCGCCGGGCATGAGCCGCGAGGACTACTTCGAGCGGCTCGAGTTCGAACTGGACACCATCATCAAGATGGGCTTCCCGGGCTACTTCCTGATCGTGGCCGACTTCATCCAGTGGGGAAAGAACCAGGGCATCCCGATCGGCCCGGGCCGCGGCTCGGGCGCGGGTTCGCTGGTGGCGTGGGCGCTGAAGATCACCGATCTCGACCCGCTGCCGTACAACCTGCTGTTCGAGCGCTTCCTCAACCCGGAACGCGTGTCGATGCCCGACTTCGACATCGACTTCTGCATGGACCGCCGCGACGAAGTGATCGACTACGTCGCGCGCAAGTACGGCCGCGAGCGCGTCAGCCAGATCATCACCTACGGCACCATGGCGGCCAAGGCGGTGGTGCGCGATACCGGCCGCGTGCTCGGCTTCCCGTACGGCCTGGTCGACGGCGTCTCCAAGCTGATCCCCAACATCCTCGGCATCGGCCTGAAGGATGCGCTGGGCAAGGGCAAGGAAGGGCCGGATTCGGAAATGGCCTCGTCCGAACTGATCCAGCGCTACGAGACCGAGGACGACGTCCGCGACCTGATCGACCTGGCCCTGCAGCTGGAAGACCTGACCCGCAACGCCGGCAAGCATGCCGGCGGCGTGGTGATCGGCCCCGAGCCGCTGAGCGAGTTCTGCCCGCTGTACGCCGAACACGACGAAGGCAGCCTGGGCAGGAACCCGGTCACCCAGTTCGACAAGAACGACGTGGAAGAAGTGGGCCTGGTGAAGTTCGACTTCCTCGGCCTGCGCACGCTGACCATCATCGACTGGGCGGTGAAGGCGATCAACAAGCGCCACGAGCGCGCCGGCATCCCGCCGGTGGACATCGCCGCGATCCCGCTCGACGACGCGCCCACCTACAAGGACATCTTCGCCAACGGCAATACCGGCGCGGTGTTCCAGTTCGAATCCTCGGGCATGCGCCGCCTGCTGAAGGACGCGCGCCCGGACCGTTTCGAGGACCTGATCGCGCTGGTGTCGCTGTACCGCCCGGGCCCGATGGACCTGATTCCCTCGTTCAACGCGCGCAAGCACGGGCAGGAAGAGATCATCTATCCCGACCCGCGCACCGAGGCCATCCTGAGCGACACCTACGGCATCATGGTGTACCAGGAGCAGGTCATGCAGATGGCGCAGATCGTCGGCGGCTACTCGCTGGGCGGCGCCGACCTGCTGCGCCGCGCGATGGGCAAGAAGGTGCCGGCCGAGATGGCCAAGCACCGCGAGATCTTCCGCGAAGGCGCGGCCAAGGGCGGAGTCGACGGCCCCAAGGCCGACGAGATCTTCGACCTGATGGAGAAGTTCGCCGGCTACGGCTTCAACAAGTCGCACGCCGCCGCCTACGCGCTGGTCAGCTACCAGACCGCCTGGCTCAAGCGTCATTACCCGGCCGAGTTCATGGCCGCGACGCTGTCCTCGGACATGGACAACACCGACAAGGTGGTCGGCTTCCTGGCCGAGGTGCGCAACCTCGGGCTGAACGTGGAGCCGCCGCGGGTCAACGCCTCGGCCTACATGTTCGAGGCTTCCAGCGCCGACACCATCCGCTACGGGCTGGGCGCGATCAAGGGCGTCGGCCAGGGCGCCTGCGAGGCGGTGGTGGCCGAGCGCCTGCGCGGCGGCGAGTACGCCTCGCTGCTGGATTTCTGCGCGCGCGTGGAAACGGCCAAGCTCAATCGCCGCACGCTGGAAGCGATGATCCAGTGCGGCGCGCTCGACGGCCTGGGCCGGAACCGCGCCTCGTTGATGCTGCAATTGCCCGAAGTGCTCAAGGCCACCGACCAGATGGCGCGCGAGAAGGCCTCGGGGCAGAACTCGCTGTTCGGCGCGCCCGACCCGGTCAACGCCGCCGCGCAGCTGGACCTGCCGGAAAGCCGCGAATGGCCGGTGGCGCAGCTGCTCAATGGCGAGCGCGAGACGCTGGGCTTCTACCTCAGCGGCCATCCGTTCGACCCGTATGCCGACGACGTCAAGGAACTGGTCGGCACCGACCTGGGCGCGCTGGACAAGCTGGTCGCGCCGGCACCGCCGCCGCGCGACGGCGAGAAGCGCGGCTGGCGCCAGGAAGCGCCGGTGATCCTGGCCGGCATGGTCATCGGCGTGCGCCGCAAGGGCGACAGCCAGGTGTTCGTGCAGCTGGAGGACGGCAGGGGCCGCGTGGAATGCAGCGCCTTCTCCGATGGCCTGGCCGAGTTCGGCCACCTGATGACCAAGGACCGCATCCTGGTGGTCAAGGGCGGCCTGCGCGAGGACGAATTCAACGGCGGCTATGCGCTGCGCATCCGCCAGTGCTGGGATTTCGAGCAGTTGTGCGCCGACCATGCGGTGCGGCTGTCGCTGCGCGTGGACGGCCGCGACGGCCCGATCTGGCAGCGCATCGAACCGCTGCTGGCCACGCACCGCCCGGGGCGCACCCCGATCCGCCTGGACCTGCTGCTGCGGGGCAAGGAGGGCGGCGTCGCCGGCATGCTCGACCTCGGCGGCAGCGGCGCGGTACGGGTCAGCACGCAGCTGCTCGACGCCCTGCGCGAGGACCCGGCGGTGCGCCGCGTCAAGCTGGCCTACAGCCCGC
The DNA here is from genome assembly GCF_029959705.1 of Stenotrophomonas sp. PS02297. Classification (NCBI taxonomy): domain Bacteria; kingdom Pseudomonadati; phylum Pseudomonadota; class Gammaproteobacteria; order Lysobacterales; family Lysobacteraceae; genus Stenotrophomonas; species Stenotrophomonas sp. PS02297. The sequence goes on from NZ_JASCOS010000003.1 coordinate 36,504, forward strand.
CCTGGGCCACCTAGGTCCGGACGGCCGCGTACGGGTCACGCCGACGCGTTCGGATACACTTCCCCACTTTCATTCAAGACGGTTTCCGATGAATCCGAACTACCTCGATTTCGAGCAGCCCATCGCCGATCTGGAAGCCAAGATCCAGGACCTGCGCAGCGCCAGCGCAGGCCCGGCGGTCAATGTCGAAGCCGAGGTCCGGGCACTGGAAGACAAGCTGCGCCTGCGTACCGCGCAGATCTTCCGCAACCTGTCGTCCTGGCAGGTGCTGCAGGTGGCGCGCCACCCGTCGCGCCCCTACACCATGGATTACATCGGCATCTTCTGCGACGAGTTCCAGGAACTGGCCGGCGACCGCGCCTTCGCCGACGACAAGGCGATCGTCGGCGGGCTGGCCCGCATCGGCGGCCGCCCGGTGATGCTGATCGGCCACCAGAAGGGCCGCGACACCAAGGAAAAGATCAAGCGCAACTTCGGCATGCCCAAGCCGGAGGGCTACCGCAAGGCGCTGCGCCTGATGAAGATGGCCGAGCGCTTCGGCCTGCCGGTGCTGACCCTGATCGACACCGCCGGCGCCTGGCCGGGCATCGACGCCGAGGAGCGCGGCCAGTCCGAGGCCATCGCCCGCAACCTGATGGAAATGGCCGAGCTGAAGGTGCCGGTGATCTGCACGGTGATCGGCGAAGGCGGCTCCGGCGGCGCGCTGGCGCTGGGCGTGGGCGACCGCACCGTGATGCTGGAGTACAGCGTCTATTCGACCATCAGCCCGGAAGGCTGCGCCTCGATCCTGTGGAAGGACGCCGGCAAGAACAAGGAAGCGGCCGAGCAGCTCGGCATGACCGCCCCGCGCCTGAAGGGCCTGGGCCTGATCGACAAGGTCGTGCGCGAGCCGATCGGCGGCGCCCACCGCAACCCGAAGCAGATGGGCAAGCGCCTGAAGGCGGTGCTGCTCAACGAACTGGACGCCCTGGAAAAACTGCCGGTCGACGAACTGCTGGCCAAGCGCTACGAGCGCCTGCGCAGCTATGGTGCCTACGAAGCGGCGTAAGCCCGCTTGGCCAAGGCATCGACCGAAGGCCGGCCATGCCGGCCTTCGGTTTTTCACGGAGCGAAGAACAGGCCCCGTTTCCCGCGACGCAGCGCCCGCGCCAACGGCTAGAACGGCTTGGCCAGCACCAGATAGACGATGGCGATGAACAGCAGCAGCGGCAGCTCGTTGAACCAGCGCAGCGTGCGCGACGATGGCAGCGTCCTGCCCTTGGCCACGCCCTTGAGCCAGCGCCCGGTGAAGATGAAATACGCCAGCAGCAGCACGACCAGCCCCAGCTTGGCATGCAGCCAGCCGGCGGCGCCGGGAGCGACCATGGTCGGGAAATCCGGCAGTACCCGGTAGCCCAGCCACAGCACCAGACCCAGTACGAAGGCGAGGCCGAACATGACGTGGCCGAAGCGGTACAGGCGTCGCCCCATCAACTGCAGGCGTTCGCCGACCTGGGCCTGCCCGGCGGCCTCGGCGATGTTGACCAGGATCCGCGGCAGGTAGAACACCGCGGCCATCCACGCCACCACGAACACGAGGTGGAAGGTCTTCACCCAGAAATACGACTGCATGCGCTGGCTCCATCGGCGGCGTAGGATGGCCGCATTTTCGCCCATCCGCTCCCGACACGCACATGCAGGAAAAGCAATACGACGCCGCCTACTTCCAGCGCTGGTACCGCAGCGGCGACATCGGCGGCCCCGCGCGGCTGGCGCGCAAGGTGCAACTGGCCGTGGCCACCGCCGAGTACTACCTGGAGCGCCCGGTCCGCAGCGTGCTCGACATCGGCTGCGGCGAAGGCGCCTGGCGCGCGCCACTGCTGAAACTGCGGCCGAAGCTGCACTACATGGGGTTCGACGGCAGCGAGTACGCCGTGCGTCGCTATGGCCGCAGCCGCAATCTGCATCTGGCGCGCTTCGGCGATTTCCAGTGGCTGCGCCCGTGCGCGCCGGTGGACCTGCTGGTCTGTTCGGATGTCATGCACTACGTGCCCAGCCGCGAACTGCGCCAGGGCCTGGCCGGCCTGGCCGAACTGTGCGGTGGCGTGGCCTTCCTGGAAACCTTCGCCGCCGAGGACGAATTCCACGGCGACCACGAAGGTTTCCAGGCGCGTCCGGCGCGCTGGTATCGCCGCCAGCTGCGGGATGCCGGCTTCCGTGCGGCGGGCTCGCATTGCTGGCTGGGGCCGATGCTCGGCGAAGACATGGCCGCACTGGAAAGCTCCCCCTGAAGGCCGGCTGCCGGCCGCTGCCCGGCACTACGCAATCGGCATGTCCCGCGGGCGGCACCACGGCTTAACCCCGTGCGCGCCGGTTTGCGTTATGCTGCATGGCACCATATGACCATACATATTGCCCGGCATGCTCTATCAACTGCATGAGATGACCCGCAATCTGCTCGCGCCCTGGGTCCACCAGGCGCAGGCCAACGCGGCGTTCTTCAACAACCCGGGGCACTGGTGGTCGTCCATGCCCGGCGCCGACCGGCTGGCGGCGATGAACGAACTGTTCCACCGCCTCGGCAAGGACTACGAAAAGCCCGAGTGGGACATCCACGAGCTGGAACTCGATGGCGAGGTCGTTCCCGTCGCCCAGCTCACCGAACTGGAAAAGCCGTTCTGCCGGCTGCTGCGCTTCAAGCGCCACAGCAACGACGGCGCCAGGGTCGAAGCCCTGCTCGCCCAGCCCGCGGTACTGGTGGTGGCCCCGCTGTCCGGCCACCACGCCACGCTGCTGCGCGACACCGTGCGCACCCTGCTGCGCGACCACCGCGTCTATGTCACCGACTGGGTGGACGCGCGCATGGTGCCGGTGGAACAGGGCGAGTTCGGCCTGGACGACTATGTCGAGTACGTGCAGGAGTTCATCCGCCACCTCGGCGCCGCCGGGCTGCACGTGGTCAGCGTCTGCCAGCCGACCGTACCGGTGCTGGGCGCGGTATCGCTGATGGCAGCCCGCGGCGAAACCACGCCGCGCTCGCTGGTGATGATGGGCGGGCCGATCGACGCACGCTGCAGCCCCACCGCGGTGAACAACCTGGCCACGCGCAATCCGCTGTCCTGGTTCGAGAACAACGTCATCCACACCATCCCGGCACCGTATCCGGGCCAGGGGCGCCGGGTCTATCCGGGCTTCCTGCAGCATGCCGGCTTCATGTCGATGAACCCCAGCCGCCACCTGATGTCGCACTGGGATTTCTATACCGACCTGGTCAAGGGCGACCTGGACGATGCCAATGCGCATCGCCGTTTCTACGACGAATACAACGCCGTGCTGGACATGCCGGCACAGTTCTATCTGGACACGATCCGCGTGGTCTTCCAGGAATTCCTGCTGCCGCGCGGCGAGTGGTATGTGCGTGGCGAACGCGTCGATCCTTCGGCCATCCGCGACACCGCACTGCTGAGCATCGAGGGCGAGCTGGACGACATCGCCGGGCTGGGCCAGACCGAAGCCGCGCAGAAACTTTGCACCGGCATTCCGGCCGCGCGCCGCGACCACTTCATCGTCGAAGGCGCCGGCCACTACGGCATCTTCAGCGGCCGCCGCTGGCGCGAGGTGGTCTACCCGAAGGTGCGCGATTTCTTCGGCGCGCAGTCCGCGCAGCCGGCCGCGAAGAAGGCGAAGAAGTCCGCCAGCAACGTCACTCCGCTGCGTCGCCGCGCGCAGCGTTGAAGCATCCGGCATCCCCGGGAGCCTTTCCTTCATGGGAAGGTGATCGAAGCGAACGCGGGCCAAGTTGAGCTGCTTCAAAGGCGATATCGCGACAAGGTGCGCTCACTGGCTCCTTGCCAGGACAACACGGCGCACTTACCACGCGCTCCGTCCTCTCGGCTCCTGCCAGGGCCATAAGCGTTCACGTCAACCAACGCGCCCATCGACTCCGGCCCTGCAGGGGCCGTTCGCCCTCCTACGGGCGGGAGGCGCCTTCGCTTGACCGGACCCAGGAGATCATTCGTGAACGCTTCACAAGAAACCACTCTATTCCTCGGTATTTCCAAACTTCCTGCGCGCTGAGGGGCGTGGGTCATGCCGCTGTTGCTGTCCATCCTGATGACCAGCGTCGTATCGCTGACAAGCACCGTGAAAAGCCTCGGCCTGTCACCTCATCTCACGTCCAGATGGTTCGGCGCCTGGGGCGTGTCCTGGCTCATTGCCTTCCCGTTTTGCTGTTGCTCCTGCCGGTGGTGCGCAGCGCTCGTACGCACGCACTGAGGCCGCATCCAGTGGCCAGCACGCGAAAACGGGGCGCCCTTGGCGCCCCGTTCGTTTCTTCCTCCTGTACCGCCTACAACCGCACCAGCAGGTGCTTGGCCACGGCGCCATGCAGCCTGCCGATGGCGCGCGCCAGGTGCATCGTGGCGAACAGCAGCAGCACACCTGCGATCACCAGCACCGGCCACAGCCAGAAGCCTTCGGCCAGATTCACGCCGTCAACCCAGATGCCCACCGGCTGGTGGAACAGCACATCGGCCAACGGCGCGAACAGCAGCACCAACGAGGTCGACAGCAGCGTGGTGGCGAGGCTGAAATAGGCCACGCCCAGCGGCAGCATCAGCAGGAAATACAGCAGCGTCAGCCAAGTGTGGCTGTCGGTGAACATCGCACCGATCCGCGTCGTCCAGCCCAGGCTTTTGTCCGCGTAGGTCAGCCGGCGCGGCATGCGCACGCCCAGCAGGGTTTCGATGATGCGGCCTTCCACCAGCGACAGCACCCGCACCGAGCCCAGAAACAGCAGCAACACCGGAATGCCGATGATCAGGATCAGCAGCGACATCGACAGCGACAGCCCGGTCACCACCCAGGTGAAGAAGAAGATGCCAGTGACCAGCGACAGCAGCATGTAGAACAGCGCGCCGTAGGTATACGGGTCCAGTACCACGCCGAAGAAACGCGCCATCGCCGAGCGCGGCTTCGTCGTTGCTGCAGCCACGCCGGCAGCGCCAGCAGCGACGCCTGCCGCCAGCGGCGGCGCCGCCACCGGCGGTCGCCCGGGCAGCGGCGTGCGCAGCGCGCGGTTCACCGTCACCTCGGTCTCGCGGTAGATATCGGCCACTTCTTCCGGCGCGCCATAGCTGCCAGCGACGCCGGCGATCACCTCGGCCTCGCTCCTGCCTGGTTGTTCGGCCAGCTCCGAGCGCAGGTATTCCTCGGCGTCGTACAACGCGTCCTGGATCATCGCCGGGTCCGCGCCGGCCAGTGCCGCGCGCAGCTGTTCCAGGTACCCGGGAATCGTGGTCGGCAGCGGCCGCGCATGGATCTCGTTGTTCATCGTTCCACTCCCTCCAGTACGGACTCCAGCGAGTCCCGGGTGGCGTTCCAGGCCGCGATCCACTGCTTGAGCACGGCACGGCCCTCGTCATTGATGCGGTAATAGCGCCGCGGCGGTCCGGCTACCGACGGCTCGACATGGCTTTCCAGCAGGCCGGCGCCCTCGAGGTTCCGCAGCACCGGATACAACGCACTCTGCTTGCCGCTGAGCACGCCATCGCCGGTGCGCTCCAGCTCCTTGGCGATCAGGTAGCCGTACAGCGGCTCCCGCGCCTTGGCCAGTACCGCCAGCAGCGCCAGCGAGACCGTGCCGGCGCTGAGCTCCTTCTGGAATTTGCGCAGTTGGGCGTCGAAGTCGCCCATGGCCTTGCTCCTGCCGACTAGCCTGAAGCCAACACTATTACTCACTTCGCTATAGTGGATGTGCCGATAGTCACCCCACTCCCGGCACGCTCTGGCGGCGGTACCGGGCGATCACGCAGAATCGGCCCACACCCGACCACGGAACGCGCCCGATGACGCTACGCCCGACCCTGCTGGCCCTGGCCCTGACGCTGTCCCCGCTGCCGGTGCTGGCCGCCGATGCGCCGGCCAAGTACCGCAGCGTGCAGGAAATCCTCGCCGCCTCGCCGGACAGCGACTGGCACGCGCCAGCCGCCGACAACCTGCTGTACATGGACCTGGACAGCGGTCGCGTCATCATCGAACTGGCGCCTGAATTCGCGCCGGAACACGCCGGCAACATCCGCACCCTGGCACGCGAGGGCTTCTGGAACGGCACCAGCATCTACCGTTCGCAGGACAACTTCGTGGTCCAGTTCGGCGACGCCGACGCCGACGACCCGGCCAAGGCGCGGCCGCTGGGCAGCGCGAAGACCCACCTGCCCGCCGAGTTCCAGCGGCCCTCGCGCGGACTGGCCTTCACCGCCCTGCCCGACCGCGACGGCTGGGCCGCACGGACCGGTTTCGCAGGCGATTTCGCCGTGGCCAGCGACGGCGAACACGCCTGGCTGGCGCACTGCTACGGTGCGGTCGGCGCCGGCCGCAACAACGACGAGGACAGCAGCGTCGGCGCCGAGCTGTACGTAGTCACCGGCCAGTCGCCGCGCCAGCTCGACCGCAACATCACCCTGGTCGGTCGCGTGCTCAAGGGCATGGAACTGCTCAGCGCGACCAGGCGCGGACCGGATCCGATGGGCTTCTACGAGGATGCCGCACAGCGCACGCCGATCAGATCGATCCGCCTGGCCAGCGACGTGCCCGCCGACCAGCGCACGCCGCTGCGGGTGCTGCGCACCGACTCCAGGACCTTCGCCGAGGCGGTGGAGGCCCGCCGCAACCGCCGCGACGACTTCTACAAGCGCGCGGCCGGTCACATCGACCTGTGCAACATCCCGCTGCCGGTGCGCTGAGCCGGGCCGCGTGCGGATGACGGCCGGATGCCGTCGCCGCACGCCTTCATGGGGGACGCTCAGCGCTGGCTCACCGCCACGCTGCCCAGGATCAGGCCGCCGGCGACCAGCATCTGCACGGTCACCGGCTCGCCGAGGAACAGCCACGCGAACAGCGCGCCGAACAGCGGGATCAGGTAGGTGACGGTGGCCGCACGCGACGGCCCGACCCGGCCGATCAGGCGATAGAACACCAGGAACGCCAGGCCCGTGCAGAGGATGCCCAGGGCGACGGCACTGGCCCACGAGCCCAGCGGCACCGGTTGTCGCGGCCAGTGGCTCACCGCCATCGGCAGCATCCACAACGAAGCGCAGCCCAGCGTGGCCGCTGCCGCCGCTGCCGGCGGAAGGCCATGCATGTGCCGCCGGACCAGGTTGGCGCCCAGCCCGTAGAGCAGCGCCGCCACCGTGCCGGCAACCACCGCCGCGCCGATCGCCAGGCCCGAGACTTTCGCCGTGGCCAGCACCACCACGCCGGAGAAACCCACCAGCAGGGCGAACGCACGGCGCGGGCCGATCTTCTCGCCGAAGAACAGGAAGCCGATCAACGCGGCGAACAGCACGGTCATCGCATTGCAGATCGCGCCGATCGCCGCCGGCGCGCGTTCGGCCGCCCAGGCGAACAGCACGAACGGCAACGCCGAATTGACCAGGCCGATGGGCGCCAGCCACAGCCAGCGCCGCGCCGGGAACTGCGCGCGTGCGCGCCACAGGAAGGGCACCAGCACCAGCGCGCCGAGCAGCAGGCGCATTTCCACCAGCGCATACGGCCCGAAGTCCGGTACCGCGATGCGCATGAACAGGAAGGACGAACCCCACACCATGCCCAGGCCGAGCAACTCCAGCGGGGTCAACCAGTCGCGCGCGGCCGGCGTCGCGCCATTCATCGTTTCTCTCCCGGCGCTGCCACGCCCTTTCCCGCCCGCACTCCACACGCCATGGACATCCCTCCGGTAATGGAACGCAAGCATCCGCCCAACCGGGCGCGCTGACAAACACCGCGCCGGCATCCATCGCGCTTCACGCCCCCTTGCCCGGTGACTGACCAGGCTGCACGCTCCATTCCCACGGAGATCGCCATGTCCCTGCTGCGCATCCGCATCACCGGCAGCGCCGACGACGCCCTGGCCGTTGGCGACCTGCTGCATGGCCTGGAAGGCATCGAGCATGTCGAGGAAACCGATGACCTGATGTCGCACATGGACGACGAGGATTCCAGTTCGGCCGGCCTGTCCGACGACATCGGCCCCGGCATCCACGAACTGGAAGTGGAAGTCGGCAACGACGCCACTGCGCAGAAGGCGCGGCAGGCGGTGGAACGGCTGGCGCGCGAACGCGGGCTGGTCATCGAGTACGAGCACGACGAGGGTTGAGCCGCCCTGCAGCCGATGCGACGGCCGGCGGCGGTGAAGCATTGCGCGCGCGGCTTGATCCAGATCAAGACGGCATGGCCGGCGGCGGCGCACATTCGCCTGTCCGCACACCGGTACAGGAGATCGCCGCGATGACCGACCACTGGCTCGACAGCCTCATCACCGCCACGCCGCAGCAGGGCTTCGAACTCGCCGTCCTGCTCAGCCGCCGCGGCGTCAAATACACGCAGCCGGACCTGTCCATCCTGCAGAAGCTGCGCCCGGAATACGCCGACTCCGCCGACGCGCTCACCGCCGCCTCGCAGGTCGTGGCCATCAACTTCCAGACGGTGGCCGCGGCCAACGACTACTGGCGGCCGTGAAAGCCGCAGGAGCGCGTCCTGCTGCGCTCCTGCGCGTGGATCAATCGCGCCTGCGCCGTCGGCGCCACAGCTTCAGCCCGCCCCACGACAGCGCGCCGCCGACCAGCAGCAGCGGCAGCAGGCCGGCGAAGATGCGGATCAGGTAGGCCAGGCTGGTGGTGAAGATGCCGCCGGACTCGGCCAGCGCGCGGCCGATCTCGCTGCGGTTGCGCTGGCTGCTGGTCGAATCCAGCTGGATCGTCACCTTCTGCGTATCGATGCGCCGGTGCTGCTGGGCCGCATCGCGCCCGGCCTGCTCCAGTCCCGCCTCGATCTCGGACAGGCGCTGGGAAATGGTCAGCAGGTCGGCCACCGCCAGATCCTTGCGCTGCTGGTATTCGCCCAGGCGCGCGTGCTCGTTCTTCAGCCGCGCCTGGGTCAGACGGGTGTCGGCCACCTGCTGCGCGAGATCCTCGGCGCGGGTGTCGCGGCGGGTTACTTCGCCCTTCTCGCTGGCCAGCGCAATGATCGGCTCCACGCCCCGTGGCGCGATGCGCACCTCGATCGCGCCGGAGGCGGTATCGCCACCGCTCTGCGACAGCTGCAGCACCGCGCAGTCGCCAAACTTCCCGCCCTGGCAGGCCTCGGCCACCGCCTTCAACCGCGGCGCGATCTGCCCGCCGGGCAGGCGCAGCTGCACCGTGTGCTCATAGGCCAGGAACGCGCCTTCCGGCGAGGCCATCGCGGCCTCGGCGGCGACGCCCGCGGTGCGCGCATCGTGCTTGCTGCAGCCCACTGCCAGCATAAGCGCCAGCAGGATGCCCACCAGCGCGCAGGAACGACGCAGCGCAGCCGTCATCGGCTGGCCCCGTCGTAGCGCGTGATTTCCAGCGCATCCAGATCGACGGCCGGCACGCAACGCAGGTTGATCGCCACGGTCGGCTCGCCGCTGCGCGGGTCCACCGCTTCGCTGAACGGGGCTACGCCGCAGACGCGGCAATGATGATGGTCGATATGCCCGGAATTGAAGCGGTAGCTTTCCAGTCCGGCGGGATCGCTCTTCAGCTCGAAACCGCTGCGCGGGCCGAACCACAGCAGCGAACCGCGCCGCCGGCAGATCGAGCAGTTGCAGGACAGCGCGCTGGCGACCGGTTCGGCCGATTCGAACGCGAACGCGATGCGCCCGCAGTGACAGCTGCCTTCGTAATGCATCGCACGACCTCCAGGGGGCACCTGGCGGCCATGGTAAGCCAATGGCATGGGCGCCCGTGCGGCAGCTGCCCTATGCTCCGGTTTTCCCTCCGCAACAGGTATCCCGATGCGCAAGCACCTGCTCGCCGCCGCCCTGCTCGCCAGCCTGGCCGGCTGCCAGAACAGCGACGCCCCGACCGCCCCGTCCACCGCAGCCGAACAGGCCGGCCAGAGCCAGGCCGACGCCCAGTTCGCCGAGCTGTCGAAGAAGGCGCTCGATACCTGGATGCAGCTGTCCCCGGTCAGCGCCACCCAGATCGGCGACCACCGTTACGACAGCGAACTCGACGACCTCAGCGCCGCCGGCCAGCACAAGGGCCTGGAGGCCAGCAAGGCGCTGCTCGCCGACCTGGACAAGATCGATGTCGGCAAGCTCGGCCGCGAGAACCAGGTCGACGCCGCGATCCTGCGCAACCAGCTGCAGTCCGACATCTGGAGCAACGAGAGCCTGCAGTCCTGGCAGTGGGACCCGCAGGTCTACAACGGCCTGGCCGGCAGCGCCATCTATGGCCTGATGGCGCGCGAATTCGCGCCGCTGCCCGAGCGCCTGAAGTCGGCCACCGCGCGCATCGAGAAGATCCCGCAGATCTTCGCCGCCGCCCGCGCCAACCTGGACCCGGCGCGCGTGCCGAAGATCCACGCCGAGACCGTGGCCAAACAGAACAAGGGCATCCTCAGCCTGGTCGAGACCTTCATCACCCCCAACATCGGCCAGCTCGAGGCGGCCGACCAGCAGCGCCTGACCGCTGCCATCGACAACCTCAACAAGGCCGTCGCCGAGCAGCAGGAATGGCTGGACAAGACCCTGGTGCCCAACGCCAGGGGCGATTTCCGCATCGGCGCGGAGAAGTACGACCAGAAGCTGAAGTTCTCGCTCAACTCCTCGCTGTCGCGCGCGGAGATCGGCGAGCGCGCCCGCGCCGAACTGGCGCGCGTGCGCAAGGACATGTACGGCATCGCCCAGGTGGTGCTGAAGGACAAGCCGGGCGCGCCGGAGATGCCGGCCGAGCCGAGCGACGCGCAGCAGCAGAAGGCCATCGAGGCCGCGCTGGAACTGGCCTATGCCGACAAGCCCGCGCGCGACAAGGTGGTGGAAGACGCCAAGGCCTCGCTGGCGCAGTCCACCGAGTTCGTGCGCACGCACGACCTGGTGACCCTGCCCGACGCGCCGGTGGACATCATCCTGATGCCGGAATTCCAGCGCGGCGTGGCCGTGGCCTACTGCGATTCGCCCGGCCCGCTGGACAAGAACCTGAAGACCTTCTACGCGGTCTCGCCGATTCCGGACGACTGGAACGACAAGCAGGTCGACTCGTTCCTGCGCGAATACAACAGCCGAATGATCCACCTGCTCTCGATCCACGAAGGCACGCCGGGCCATTACCTGGAAGGCTGGCACTCGGGCAAGTTCCCCTCCACCCTGCGCGCCGTGCTGCGTTCGGGCCTGTTCGCCGAGGGCTGGGCGGTCTACACCGAGCGCATGATGCAGGAACAGGGCTACCTGGATAACGACCCGCTGTTCCACCTGGTGCAGCTGAAGTTCTACCTGCGCACGATCGCCAATGCCATCCTCGACCAGGGCGTGCACGTGGACAACTGGAGCCGCGAGCAGGCCATGCAGCTGATGACCCACGACGCCTTCCAGCAGGAGAGCGAAGCGTCCGGCAAGTGGGTGCGCGCCCAGCTCACCTCGGCGCAGCTGCCGACCTACTTCGTCGGTGCGCAGGAACACTTCGACACCCGCAAGGCCGTGCAGGAAAAGCAGGGCGCCGGCTTCAACCTGAAGGCCTACCACGACCAGATCCTGTCCTACGGCGCGCCGCCGGTGCGCTTCGCCCGCCAGCTAATGCTGGACCAGCCGATCGAATAATCGCCCGGCTCGATGGATGCGCAAAGGCCCGGGATTCCCGGGCCTTTGCCGTTGCGCCGCCTGGAACCGGAAATCCGGCCAGTGCCGGTGCCTTCCCATCCAGCAGCCGGGACCGGATACTCCGCGACACTGCATGAGGGGAAGGACATGGGCAGCTTCAGCATCTGGCATTGGATCATCCTGCTCCTGGTATTGGGCATACCCGTCATCCTCGTGGGCCTGCTCGTCTGGCTGGCGGCCCGCGGCTCGGGGAAATCCGCCCGCGCCGCCATGCCGGTGCCCTCGAGGCCGCCGCCGTTGCCATCGACCGGAGCGCGGCTGCAGGAACTGGCCACGTTGAAATCACAGGGGCTGATCAGCGAGGCGGAGTACGAGCAGAAGCGCGCCGCGCTGCTCGACGACCTCTAGTCCCGCCCCGGCGTCTCTGCAGACCCGTGCCTGCCGGCGGCGCGATGCGGCGCCCGCGGCACCCATCGCCGCCACAGGGGAAGAAATGGACGGTTTCGATTTTCTGTTCTCGCTCTATTCGCTGCTGCTCGGCCTTGCCGTGGCGCACGCGATGACCGGCTTCGCCGACAGCTGGGTGGATCGCGCGCGGACCGCCCTCGGCGCGTCGACGATCCTGCTCGGCCTTCTCATCCTGCTGCGCGCTGCGGGGCAATGGACCTCCTTCTGGGATGGACGCGGCGGCCTGGCGATGGACCCATGGAAGGTTCTTGTCTGCCTGGGAATGGCCCTGCCCTACATCTTCATCGCCCGCGTCATGTTCCCGCGGACGGACGCCGGTTACGCCAGCATCGACGACTACTATCTGGAAAACAGGCGCGCGCTGATGACCGCGCTGCTGATTCCCACCTGCGTCAGCTTCGCCAGCAACATCGCCCTGTCGGGATCCGCGTTCCTGCAGGAACCATTGTTCATCGCGATGAAGTACGTCCTGCCGCTGGCCATTCCGCTTGCCCTGATCTTCGCCGGGCGCCAGCGGTGGCACCGCGCAGGCCTGGGGGTGCTGACGGCCTGCACGCTCGCCCTCATGTTCTGGGCGTGAAGCGCGGGTCCGCCGTTCACCCATGCCGATACCGCCCGGAGGCATGATCCGCTCCAGGCACCCGTGTTCCCCCGACACCCCGATGGAGACCGCATGAACGTGATGCTCGCCGCGCTGCTGTCCGCCGCCGCCCTTGCCGGCACGCCCGCGCATGCCGCTTCGCCGGCCGATTCACCGCTGGTCGGCCACTGGGTGCTGGAGGTGGACAGCCTGTCGATGCCGCCCGAAGCGCGACCGAAAAGCGTCAACATCGCCTTCGCCGCCACGCCGGACGGCCAGTGGAACGAACGCGTCGAAATCGTCGACCAGGGCGGCAATGCGCTGCATTCGGAGTCCACCCTGTCCCTGGACGGCACGCCCGGCCGCGCATCCGGCACCTATTGGGTCGATGTCCTCGCGGCCAAGATGCCGGAGCCCAACGTCCTGGTCATGCAGTTCGTCTACGAAGGCATCCCGCGCTCCACCCGCGTCTATTCGGTGAGCGGAGACGGGAAGGTCATGACCGAGACGGAGGCCTATTTCAAGGATGGAACGCCGGTGCTGCGGACTGCCTATTTCAGACGCGCGCCCGGCAGCCCCTGAAGGCCGCCATCGCCCCGCCGCTCCCGCGCATCCGGTGATGGCGCAAACCGGCCGTCGCATGCGCGTCGCTCCACCTCATTCGTGAAACAGGAACGCACATGCACAATGTCCTGATCTTCCCGATGGCGGCCCACGTCGCTCTGGCCGCGCTCCTGTACGTCCTGCTTACCGTCGCCCGGGCGCCCGCGGTCTGGGGCATCGGCCGCCGGGTCGACGGCGGCAATCCCTGGGCCGACGTCGAACCGCGCATCAGCGCCAATCTTTCCAACCAGTTCGAATGGCCGCTGTTCTTCCACGCCGCCTGCCTGGTTCTGCTGCCGTTCCCGCCGGGCCCGACGACGCTCGCACTGGCCTGGCTGTTCGTCGCCGGCCGCGTCCTGCACAGCGCCGTCCAGATCCTGACCCGCAACGTCCGCCTCCGGGGAATCGTCTTCACCCTCAATTTCCTCGCCGTGCTGGGCCTGTGGGTCGAAGCGGTGGGAACGTGGTCGCGCTGACGCTTCATCCCGATGGGCAAGGCGGTACCGCGGACCTGCCCCGCCCGCCCCCAGCAACGGAGTCACCATGAAACGCCTCTGGACGATCATCGCCGTGGCCGACGTCGCGCGCAGCTTCGCGTGGTATCAGTCGCTCCTGGGGCTGCCCCCCTCGCAACCCGCGCACGATCATTTCGGCCAGCTCGTCGACGCGGACGGCACGGTGCTCCTGTGTCTGCACCGATGGCAGGCGCACGACCACCCCACGCTCGCCACCCCGGCGCATGCCGAGCCCGGCAACGGCCTGCTGCTGTTCTTCCGCGTGGACGACTTCGACCAGGCCCTGCAACGCGCCCGTCGGCAGGTCGCGGCGCTGGCGCTCGCGCCCGCCCTGAATCCCGGCACGGGAACCCTGGAGTTCGCCGTCCGCGATCCGGATGGCTATTACGTCATGATCAGCGCGCAGGACGCGATCTGATGGCAGGCGACGACCGCCCCGCGCCGTACAGCGCCTCCTCTTCCTGCATCACACGCATCGGCCGCGGCAGGGAACAAGCATGACCGCCTCCGGTCCGCCTGGCGTACTCCACCCGACGCCCTCGACGGAAACCTTGCCTACTTCTGCGCCATCCGTCCGGGCTCTTCAGCCCGAGGACGCTGGAAGCGGCGGAACGCGGCCTGCCCGGCGTACCGGTGCCGCATGACGGGCAGGCCGTGGCAACCGCAGGACAGGCATTTCCCACAGCCAAGCCGCCCGAAGGGGGCGCACAGGGAGGCCCGCCATGCAGGAACCCGCGTCGCCTGCCGGCCACTGAAACCCCGTCGTCCTCACGCGGCGACAGCGCGGTGCGGCGTTACCTTGGGACATCCGGAGGGGTCGCCCCATGCATGACGATGAACAGGAAATCCGGCGGCTGGTCGACTCCTGGCTCGCCGCCAGCCGCGACGGCGACGTGGACGCCGTGCTGGCACTGGTCGCCGACGACGCGGTGTTCCTCACGCCCGGCAACCCGCCCATGCGCAAGGCCGATTTCGCCACCGCCATGCGCGCGCAGGCCGGCGCCGATGCGCCCCGGGTCGAGGGCCGCAATGCGATACGGGAAATCCGCGTGCTCGGCGACTGGGCCTTCCTGTGGCAGCAGCTGGCCGTCACCATCACCCCGCCCGGCGGCCGCCCGGTATCCCGCGAGGGCCACACGCTGACGATCCTCAACCGCCGGAACGGGCACTGGGTACTGGCGCGCGACGCCAACCTGCTCGGCCCCGGCGCATGACCCGCATGGCAACGCGTATTGACGGCCCGCGACCATCGGCGCTATTGATCGGCACCCCCCAACCGAGACGCGCGCGTGGAAACGATCGACTGGAACGACTTCACCAAGGTGGAACTGCGCGTGGGCCGCGTGGTGGCCGCCGAGCCGTTTCCGCAGGCGCGCCGGCCGGCCTACATCCTGCAGGTGGATTTCGGCCCGGAGATCGGCGTGCGCAAGTCCAGCGCGCAGATCACCGACCTGTATGCGCCGGAAACGCTGATCGGCAAGCAGGTGGTGGCCGTGGTGAATTTCCCGCCCAAGCAGATCGGGCCGATCATGTCCGGGTGCCTGGTCACCGGCTTCCACAACGCCGGGGGACAGGTATCGCTGTGCGTACCCGAGCACGAAGTCCCGCTCGGCACCCGGCTGCTGTAACGGGCTTTTTCCCTCCCTGCGGAGCACTGCCATGCACAGCGATTTCCTCTGCCGTTTCCTGCTGTGGTCGCTCGCCTTCAACTACGCCGTGCTGTTGACCTGGTTCATCGCCTTCATCTCCGCGCGCGGCGCGCTGCGGCGGCTGCACGGCCGCTGGTTCGCGTTGCCGGACGCTACCTTCGATGCGATCCACTACGGCGGCATGGCCGTGTACAAGATCGGCATCCTGCTGTTCAATCTCGCGCCGCTGGTTGCGCTCTGCCTGGCGCGCAACGGCGGTTGACCCACAACCTTCGCTGGCATCCGCCGGTTCCCCGACGAGGACTCCCATGACCCGCTCCGCCACCGCCAAGAGCAGTCCGCGCAAAAGCACGGCCACGAAGAAGGCCGCCAGCACCTTCACCGCGGAAGAACAGGCCGCCATGAAGGCGCGGGCACGGGAACTGAAGGCCGAGGCGCGCGCCAACCGCAGCAGCGCCGAAGGCGAGGCCGACCTGCTGGCCCGCGTCGAGGAAATGCCCGCGGCCGAGCGCGACGTGGCGCGCCGCATCCACGCGCTGGTGATGGCCGCTGCGCCCGGCCTGCAGCCACGCACCTGGTATGGCATGCCGGCCTGGGCGAAGGACGGCAAGGTGCTGTGCTTCTTCCAGAGTGCGGGCAAGTTCAAGACGCGCTACGCCACCTTCGGTTTCAGCGACCAGGCCACGCTGGACGACGGCGGCCTGTGGCCCACGTCGTTCGCCATCCACCGCTTCGGCGACGCCGAGGCCGCCACGCTGGCCTCGCTGGTGCGCAGGGCAGCCGGTTGAGCCGGAATCGACCATCCATCTCTCCCGCGATGGGAGGGCAACGCCAGGACAGCAACCAACGGGGACAGTACATGGGCAAGGGACGTCTTGAAGCATTCAGCGACGGCGTACTGGCGATCATCATCACCATCATGGTGCTGCAGATCCAGGTCCCGGACGGGGCCACGCTGGCCGCGCTCGAACCGTTGATCCCCACGCTGCTGGCCTATGTGCTCAGCTTCGTCTACGTGGGCATCTACTGGAACAATCATCACCACCTGCTGCAGGCGTCCAGCCGCATCTCCGGCAGCGTGCTGTGGGCCAACCTGCACCTGCTGTTCTGGTTGTCGCTGCTGCCCTTCGGCACCCGCTGGATGGACGACTACTACACCCAGCCGCTGCCCAGCGCGGCCTATGGCGTGGTGCTGCTGGGCGCAGCGGTGGCGTACTGGCTGCTGCAGCGGCGCATCATCGCCGCCGAGGGCGACAGCTCGGCACTGAAACAGATGCTGGCCGGTGACTGGAAAGGCAAGCTGTCCCCGGTGCTGTATCTGCTCGGCATCGGCCTGAGCTTCGTACAGGTGCATCTGGCGCAGGCAACCTACGCGCTGGTGGCGCTGCTCTGGCTGATCCCGGACCGCCGCATCGAACGTCGCATCGGCTGAGCCGCCGCGGCGCGCAGGCAGGCCGAAGTACAGCTCGGACGGTCACGGCCGATCCGGCAGGCGCAGGAATCCTCCTCCATCCGGTTCCATCCGCGAAGGCAGACGCTGTCCAGGGACTACCGCGCCGCACGTCAATTGCCGCACCAGTACCCGCAGGCGGTGCGGCAGCTGTAAATCATCGCCGACGCGATCAGGGCCGGCGAGCTGGACGCGGACCCGCGCGCAACCCAGGCGCGGGCGTTGATCGCCAGGACCGCGCCGCAGTCCAGCGCCCGCAGCGAGGCCGCGCAGGCGGCCACACGAGATCGCCAACGGCGGCTTTGCCGATGACGGCTGCGGCAGCGGTCGTTGTGCCGGGTCTGCAACGGGTGCCGGCGCGGATCAGGCTGCCGGCATGAGGCACGCAACGCGCCGGTGGCGCCCGATCAGCAATCCCGCCTTGCGCTTCAGGCGCATATCGCGCGTGCACGGCCTATGCTGTCGGGGTTTCAGTACGCGCGCGGCCACCCCGCCGCGCCGGTTTTCCCTCTGACGGAGTTCCACCATGTCTCTTTCGATGTACAGCGCCTCGATACCCGTTCTCAAGCAGATGCTCGGCGCCTTGTCCGGGGTCTTGGCCAAGGCCGAAGCCCATGCCGCCGAGAAGAAGATCGAACCGGCCGCGCTGCTTGGTGCGCGCCTGTTCCCGGACATGTTCCCGCTGGTGCGCCAGGTGCAGATCGCGGCCGATTTCGCCAAGGGCATCAGCTCGCGCCTGGGCAATACCGAGGTGCCGTCCTGGCCGGACGACGCCGAGGCCGGCTTCGCCGAACTGCAGGCGCTGATCGCCAAGGCGCTGGCACACCTGGACAGCTTCCGCGCCGAACAGTTCGAAGGCAGCGAGTCGCGCGAGATCGTGCTGCGCGCCGGTACGCCGAAGGAGAAGAAGCTGCAGGGCGATGTGTACCTGCTGCAGTACGGCCTGCCGCAGTTCTTCTTCCACGTGACCACCAGCTACGCGATCCTGCGCCACAACGGCCTGGAGATCGGCAAGCGCGATTACATGGGCAGCTACTGAGTCCACCGGCCCGGCCGGGCCCTGCCTGGAAGCCTCCGCCGGTGCTGCCGGCGGCGGCTTTTCACGGCGCAGGACAACGGCCGCCGGCGCCGCGGCCTCAGTCTTCGGCCGCGACAAAGCCCCCGGTCTGCCGCGCCCACAGCCGCGCGTACAGGCCACCGGCGGCGAGCAGCTCGGCATGGCTGCCGGTCTCGACGATGCGGCCATGGTCCATCACCACCAGCCGGTCCATGCGCGCGATGGTGGACAGGCGGTGGGCGATGGCGATCACCGTCTTGTTGCCCATCAGCTCATCCAGGCTCTCCTGGATGGCCGCTTCCACCTCCGAATCCAGTGCCGAGGTCGCCTCGTCCAGCACCAGGATCGGCGCATCCTTGAGCAGCACCCGGGCGATGGCGACGCGCTGGCGCTGGCCACCGGAGAGCTTCACGCCGCGCTCGCCGACATGGGCGTCGTAGCCGCTGCGGCCCTCGCTGTCGCGCAGATCGGCGATGAAGCCATCGGCGCGGGCCTTGGCCACGGCGGCGCGCAGCTGGTCCTCGGTCGCATCGGGGCGGCCATAGAGCAGGTTGTCGCGGATCGAACGGTGCAGCAGCGAGGTGTCCTGGGTGACCACGCCCACCTGCGCGCGCAGCGAGTCCTGCTGCACGGAAGCGATGTCCACGCCATCGACCAGGATGCGGCCGCGTTCGACGTCATGGAAACGCAGCAGCAGGTTCACGAGCGTGGATTTCCCCGCCCCCGAGCGCCCGACCACGCCGATCTTCTCCCCGCAGCGCACGTGCAGGTCCAGTCCTTCGATCACCCCGTGGTTCTTGCCGTAATGGAAGGACACGCCCTCGAACCGGATGTCGCCGGCCAACCGCGCCAGCGCCGGGGCGCCGGGCGCATCGTCCACCGTCGGCGGCAACGAGATCGAATTGATGCCGTCATGCACGGTGCCGATGTTCTCGAACAGCGCCGACAACTCCCACATGATCCACTGCGACATGCCCAGCATGCGCAGCACCAGCGCCACGGTCACCGCGACCGCGCCGGCGCTCACCGAGCCGCCGTGCCACAGCCACAGGCCCAATGCCACCGCGGAAAACAACAGCAGCATGTTCAGCGCATACAGCAGCGAGTAGATCCGCGTCGCCAGCCGCATCTGCGGATGCACCTTGTCCAGGAAGCCGGCCATCGCCTCGCGCGCGTAGGCCTGCTCGCGCCGCGAGTGCGAGAACAGCTTGACCGTGGCGATGTTGGTGTAGCTGTCCACGATGCGCCCGGTCATCTCCGAGCGCGCATCGGCCTGCTCGCGCGAGATGCGCTCCATGCGCGGCACGAAATGCCACATCAACAGCGCATAGCCGGCCAGCCAGGCCGCGAACGGCAGCATCATCCGCCAGTCCGAAGCGCCGGCCACCGCCAGCGTGCCGATGAAGAACACCAGCACGTAGTTGCCGATGTCGAACAGCTTGACCACGGTCTCGCGCACCGCCAGCGAGGTCTGCATCAGCTTGGTGGCGATGCGCCCGGCGAATTCGTCCTGGAAGTAGCCCATCGACTGCCGCAGCAGGTAGCGGTGCACGCTCCAGCGGATCCGCATCGGGAAATTGCCGAGCAGGGTCTGGTGCTGCACCAGCGAATTGAGCAGCACCAGCAGCGGCAGCGCGACCAGCACCAGCAGCGCCATCCACAGCAGGCGCGGGCCCTCGACATCGAGGAAGGTGGCCGGCGTGGTCGCGCCAAGCCGGTCCACCAGTGAGCCGACATAGGCATAGAGCGCCAACTCGGCCACGGCGATGCCGGCGGTGGTCAGCGCCATCAGCAGCAGCCATTTTTCCGCGCCGCGCGTGTAATGGCGACAGAAGGCATACAGGCCGCGCGGCGGCTGCGTGGGCGGATCGGACGGGAACGGGTCGAGGCGGGATTCGAACCAACGGAACATGGAGACGGGCCAGCGAACGGATGGGGTTGGCCATTGTCGCGTATCCCCGCGACCCAGGGTGCCGGCAAGGCGCGGCGTTCGCGCGCCGGCATGCAGCCCGGGCGATGCAGGTCATGTCGACGGGCTCGCCCGTTCGGCATGCAGCAGCGCGGGGAGGTCTCCAGAAGAGTGGGATGGCGCCTTCGCTGCCAGACGGCGAAGGCACGGACTCCCTGCGATCGTGCCGGGTGGATGCCGGGCCGGGAATGAATCGACAGGATGCCGATCAGGAGAGCCCGCAGGGTCGATGCCGACCGCCGATGGCGCGCCGGACACGGCCATGTGCGGCTGGCGGGAAAGGGGCAATCCTGCCCCTTTCCCGTCCATCCCCGGCGCGCATCCTGCCGAGAACCGCGTCCGGCAGGCGCCGGATCGTCACTGCGCCGTCGGCTGCAGCAGCAGATCCTGGAAATCGAAGCTGAAATCGGTCAACGACGAAACCGCCTGCATGCGCACCTCGCGCACCTTGCCGTCGGGATCGAGGCTGAAGTTGACGAAGGCGTCGGCGTTGAGCGAGCGGTTGTCCCAGCGCACGATGAAGGTGTCGTGCTGCCAGTGCTCCATCGTGCCCTGCAGATCGGCAGTAGCGCCGAAGCGCAGGCGCAGCCTGCCGCCCTTCTGCTCCACGGACACGTCGCCGTACCACGCATCGCGATAGGTGCCGGCATAGCCGGACAGCGGCAGCGACGGCCGGCTCTTCGCATCGCGCGCGGCCACGTGCTTCTGCCAGCCTTCGTCGGCGCCGTCCTGCGCCTTGGCAACGCTGGCGGCGTAGGCGCCCACCCAGTCATGCGCGGGCGCGCCCAGCATCGCGTCGAGCACGCTCAGGGTGATGGCGTTGAACGCCGCGCCCGATTCCTGGTTGGTCAGCACCACCACGCCCAGGTTCTGGTCGGGCACCAGGGTCAGCCGCGACACCTGCCCCGGCCAGCCGCCGGTGTGCCACACCAGCTTCTGCCCGCGGTAGTCGCTCAGGCTCCAGCCTTCGCCATAGCCGGCGAAATTGGGCTTGGCCGGCATCAGTTCCGGCACCGACGGCGTGGCCACCACCTGCGGGATCTGCATCTGCCACATCTGCTGCTGGGTCTTTTCCGAGAACAGCGGCGTGCCGTCGGCCAGCCTGCCGCCGGCCAGCTGCACGTTCATCCACCGGGCCAGGTCGTGCACGCTGGAATAGATGCCGCCGGCACCGGCGTTGTTGGACCAGGTCAGCGGCGCCACCGGGCGCAGGTCCTTGAAGTCGAACTTGGCGTGGCCGATGGCCGGCTTGTCGCCGGGCTTGAGGTGGTCGGCGTTGTAGCGGGTGCCGGCCATGCCGACCTTGTCGAAGATGCGCTGCTGCAGGAAATCGGCGTACGACAGGCCGGACACCTTCTCGATCACCTGCTGCGCCACCGCGTAGAGGATGTTGTCGTAGGCGTAGCGGTCGCGGAAGCCGTTCTTCAGCGGCACGTGCGCCAGCCGCGCCACCACTTCGGCGTTGCTGTAGGTGGTGGTCGGCCAGAACAGCAGGTCGCCGGCGCCCAGGCTCAGGCCGCTGCGGTGCGAGAGCAGGTCGCGGATGCGCATCTCGCCGGTGACGTAGGGATCGGACATGCGGAAGCCGGGCAGGTGGTCGACCACCCGGTCGCTCATCTTCAGCTTGCCTTCCTCGGCCAGCAGGTTCAGCGAGGTGGCGGTGAAAGCCTTGGTGTTCGAAGCGATGGCGAACAGCGTATCGGCCTGTACCGGCTCCGGCCTGCCGATCTCGCGCAGGCCCCAGCCGCGCTCCAGCACGACCTTGCCGTCCTTGACCACCGCCACCGCCACGCCCGGCACGTCGAACTGCTGGCGCACCCGTTCCACGGTGGCGTCGAGCTGCTGCAGTTCCCCCGGCATTGCCGTCTCCTGTGCGTCGGCCGCCTGCGCCGCCATGCCCATCGCGAGCGCCAGCCCGCTCCCCAACCACTTGTTCAATGCGTTCTCCCTCGAGATCGATGCCGGCATGCCGGCCTTCTCGCGATGGTAACGCGGCCGCGCCCACCCTCGCCCTCCACGCCACCGGAACGCCGCCATGGACCTCGCCGCCCGCACCACCGCCACCATCATCCCGTGCCTGCGCTATCGCGACGCGCCGGCGGCCATCGACTGGCTGTGCCGCGCCTTCGGCTTCCAGCGCCACGCCGTCTACCAGGACGGGAACACCGTCCACCATGCGCAGCTGGTGTTCGGCAACGGCATGGTGATGCTCGGTTCGGTGCAGCCCGGCGCCTGGGGCAGCAACATGATCCAGCCCGATGAGGTGGGCGGCATGGAGACGCAGAGCGCCTGTGTGATCGTGAGCGACGCCGACGCCCACCATGCGCGCGCCACGGCGGCCGGCGCGGAGATCGTCATCGACATCGCCGACCAGGACTACGGCGGCCGCGGCTATGCCTGCCGCGACCCGGAAGGCCACCTGTGGTGGTTCGGCAGCTACGACCCGTGGGCCGCGAAAGCGCCATGAACCCAAGGACGGTACGCGGATGGGCG
This sequence comes from Stenotrophomonas sp. PS02297, assembly GCF_029959705.1. NCBI lineage: Bacteria > Pseudomonadati > Pseudomonadota > Gammaproteobacteria > Lysobacterales > Lysobacteraceae > Stenotrophomonas > Stenotrophomonas sp. PS02297. Next base: position 58,884 of record NZ_JASCOS010000003.1, read on the forward strand.
CGGCAGCGATGCGTCCGCGGAACCTGCCGATAGAATCGGCGCGATGACGCCCCGCCCGGACCCGCATGCCCATGGATGACCTGTTCGCTCCCGCCCCCGCAACCACGCAGGGCGTGCACGTGGGCATCGGCGGCTGGACCTACGCGCCCTGGCGTGGCGGCATGTTCTACCCGCCGGGGCTGGTGCAGCGGCGCGAGCTGGAATACGCCAGCCGCCAGCTCACCGCCATCGAGATCAACAGCACCTACTACGGCACGCAGAAGCCGGCCATCTACGCCGGCTGGCGCGATGCCACGCCGGAAGGCTTCGTGTTCTCGGCCAAGGCGCCCAAGCGCATCACCGGCGCGCGGCAGCTGGCCGGCACCGGTACGCAGGTGCAGGACTTCATCGCCGGCATCGCCGCGCTGGGCGACCGGCTGGGGCCGCTGGTCTGGCAGTTCGAGGCCGGGCGCACGCTGGACCCCGACGACTTCGCCGGCTTCCTCGACCTGCTGCCGCCGCAGGTGGACGGCCGGGCGCAGCGGCACGCACTGGAGATCCGCGACCCGGCCTTCCTCGACGCCGGGCTGGTCGCGCAGGCACGGCAGCGCGGGATGGCGCTGGTCTTCACCGATTCGCCGGACCATCCCAATGCCGCCGACCTGTGCGCCGACTTCGTCTACGCGCGACTGATGCGCAGCCGCGACGACTGCGCCGCCGGCTATCCGCCGCGGGAACTGGCGCGCTGGGCCGAACGCATCGGCGACTGGCGCCAGGGCCGCGACCCGCACGACCTGCCGCACTCCAGCCCGGTGACGGCCACCCCGGCGCCGCGCGAGGTGTTCGTCTACTTCATCAGCGCGGCCAAGCACCGCAACCCGGCGGCGGCGCGCGAACTGCTGCGCCTGCTCGGCGGAAACTGAAGCGCGCGGTGCGGCGTCGGCCGCACACATCGGCGACAATTCGTCGATGCCCAATCCCGATACCCGCAAGGCCCTGCTGCAGATCCATTTCTGCGTGCTGCTATGGGGCGTGACCGCCATCCTCGGCAAGCTCATCACCCTGCCCGCACTGCCGCTGGTGTGGTGGCGCATGCTGCTGGTGGTGGCGATGCTGGCGCTGCTGCCGCGGGTATGGCGCGGGCTGTCGGCGCTCACCCTGCGGCTGGCGCTGGGCTACGGCGGCATCGGCGCGCTGGTGGCGCTGCACTGGCTCACGTTCTACGGCGCGGTGAAGCTGGCCAATGCCTCGGTGGCGGCCACCTGCATCGCACTGGCGCCGGTATTCACCGCCATCGTCGAGCCCTGGATCGCCAAGCGGCCGTTCCAGCCGCGCGAGCTCGCCTTCGGCGTGGCGGTGCTGCCGGGCGTGGCGCTGGTGGTCGGCGGCGTGCCCGATGGCATGCGCCTGGGCGTGGCGGTGGGCGCGCTGTCGGCGCTGCTGGTGGCCCTGTTCGGCTCGTTCAACAAGCGCCTGGTCAGCCATGCCGATCCGCTGACCGTCACCGCGCTGGAACTGGGTGCCGGCACCCTCACCCTGACCCTGCTGGCACCGGCCCTGCCGCTGCTGCTGCCGGCACTGGCCAGCCCGCTGTGGGTGATGCCCGACCTGCACGACGGCGTCCTGCTGCTGGCGCTGTCGGGCCTGTGCACCCTGCTGCCGTTCGCGCTGGCGCTGGTGGCGCTGCGCCATCTCAGCGCCTACACCATGCAGCTGGTCACCAACCTGGAACCGGTCTACGCGATCGTGCTGGCGGTGCTGTTCCTGGGCGAGCAGCGCGAGCTGACGCCGCTGTTCTACCTGGGCGTGGCGATCATCATCGGCGCGGTGTTCCTGCACCCGCTGCTCAACCGCACGCGGCCGCTGCCCGCTACGGCCAGCAGCCCGGGGCTGGAATAAACGGCTTTCAGCCGGCGACCACCACGCGGTCGCGGCCCTGCGCCTTGGCCTGGTAGAGCGCAGCATCGGCACGGCGCAGCGTTTCCTGCGCCGATTCGCCGGCGTGCTGCACCGCCAACCCGATGCTGATCGTGACCGGCAACCCCATCGGCAGGTGCGCCACCGCTTCGCGCAGGTACTGGCATTGCAGTTCGGCCTGCGCCAGCGGCGTGTCCGGCATCAGGATCACGAATTCCTCGCCGCCATAGCGCGCGGCCATGCCGCGCCCGGCGAAGTGCGCGCGCAGCACGCCGGCCAGCTCGACCAGCACCCGGTCGCCTTCGTCGTGGCCGTGGATGTCGTTGACCTGCTTGAAGTGGTCGATATCGACGATGGCCACCGCCGGCGGCCGGTCGGCCCCCCGCTCGATCGCCTCGGCCAGCGCCGCGGACAGCGCGCGCCGGTTCGGCAGGCCCGTCAACGGATCGGTGCGGGTCTGCTCGGACAGCTCCACGTTCTGCTGCTCCAGCTGCGCGTAGTACTCGGCCAGGCGTGCCTCGTACCAGTCATGCTCGCCCTGGTGGAGGTCGATGCGGCGGCGCAGGCCGCGCATCTCCAGCATCAGCCCCACCTGCCGCGACAACGCCCACAGCGCTTCGGCCTGGCCGAGCGCAAGCTGGCCCGGGTTCGAATCGAACACGCACAGCGTGCCCAGCGCGTAGCCGTCGCTGCTCAGCAGCGGCGCGCCGGCGTAGAAGCGGATGAAGGGATCGGCGGTGACCGAGGGATTGCCGCGGAAGCGCTCGTCCTGGCACGCGTCCTCGACCACGGTCAGGTGCGTCGGCTGCAGGATGGCATGGGCGCAGAACGCTTCGTCGCGCGGGGTCTGCTCGCCCTCCAGCCCCTGCAGAGATTTGAACCACTGCCGCTCGCTGTCGATCAGGGTCACCGCCCCCATCGACGTGCCGCAGATGGTGCGGGCGATGGTCACCAGGTCCTCGAATTCCTGTTCGCGCGGGGTATCGAGGATGCGATAGCGCTGCAGCGCGGCCAGGCGTTCGGCCTCGTTGGCGGGAAGGGCGGGCTTGATCATCCGGGTCCGGGCCTGTGTCCTTGGAAACGGCGTAAACAGGCCGAGTCTAGCCTCACCGCGCGGCGATCAGCGCGGCGAGCCGGTCACACTTCACCATTCCCGCTGCTGCGGCAGCAGTCCGCGCAGCTCCTGCTCGGTGAGGTTGCGCCATTGCCCGGGCTTGAGCGCGCCGAGCTTGACGTTGTCGATGCGCACCCGGCGCAGCTGGGTGACGCGGTAGCCGAAGGCCGCGGCCATCAGCCGGATCTGGCGGTTCAGGCCCTGCTCGAGGACGATGCGGAAGCCGAACTTGGCGATGCGCGTGGCGCGGCACGGCAGCGTCATCTGGTCGTGGATGCGCACGCCGCGCGCCATGCCGCGCAGGAACTCGTCGGTGACCGGCTTGTTCACCGCCACCAGGTATTCCTTCTGGTGGCCGTTCTCGGCGCGCAGGATCTGGTTGACGATGTCGCCGTTGCTGGTCATCAGGATCAGGCCCTCGGAATCCTTGTCCAGGCGACCGATCGGGAAGATGCGCTGCTCGTGGCCGACGAAGTCGACGATGTTGCCCTTGACCGCGCTCTCGGTGGTGCAGGTGATGCCCACCGGCTTGTTCAGCGCGATGTAGACATGCCGGCGGCCGGTGGTCTTCTGCACGACGCGGGCACGCAGCGGCTGGCCGTCCACGCGCACTTCGTCGCCCTCGCCGACCACCGCGCCGGTGCCGGCGACGATGCCGTTGACGGTCACGCGGCGGGCGCCGATGAGGCGGTCGGCCTCGCGACGGGAACAGAAGCCGGTTTCGGCGATGTGCTTGTTGAGTCGGTTCGTCATCGACGGATTATCCGCCATCGCCCGGGTCGCCGGACAGCACGGGCGCATCGTCGCCCGCGGCGACCACGCGATCGCGGCCGCCGCGCTTGGCCTGGTACATGGCGTTGTCGGCGCGGCGCAGCAGCGCGGTCAGGTCATCGCCCTGCGCACGCATTTCCGCCAGGCCGATGCTGACCGTGACCACCGGCCCGTCATGGCGCCGCTCGGCCGCCTGCCGCGCGATCTTCTCGCGCAGCTGCTCCAGCCGCGGCAGGGCCGCCTCGGCGTGCGTGCCTGGCAACAGCACCAGGAATTCCTCGCCGCCCATGCGGATCACGTCGTCGCGGTCGCGCACCGCGGCAAGCAGCATGTTGGCCACCGACACCAGCACCGCATCGCCCATCTCATGGCCGAAGCGGTCGTTGATCTGCTTGAACAGGTCGATGTCCAGGAAGCCGATCGACAGGGGCAGCCGGTCCTTCCGCGCACGGAGCATGTGGCGTTCGAGCTGGCGCAGGCCGGCGCGGCGGTTGGGCAACCCGGTCAGGGCGTCGGTGTCGGCCAGCTGGCGCATCTCGTCGCGCTGCTGGCGCAGCTGGCCGAGCCGGCGGTTGATGCCGTAGGCATACATCATCAGGAACCAGGTCACCGACAGCTGCACGGCCTCGACCCGGAACCGCACCAGGTCGCGGCTGCCGGCGATGTCCGCCAGCGCCATCAACAGCAGCGGAGCCACCGCGGCGACGCCATCCACCGCCTGGTAGTCGCCACGGCGCAGCGAGACGATCCCGGCCACCAGCGCCAGCACGCAGACCAGGCTGAAAGCGTGGTCCAGCGCGGCGGCGGCCCAGGCCAGCCCGGCCCATGGCAACAGCGGCGTGACCAGAGCCAGCGCCAGCAGCAGCTGCGCGAAACGGCGCACCCAGGGGCGCGATCGCGGCCAGGTCTGCAGGCCGCCGCACAGACGCCACAGCACCCAGCCCATCACCGCGATGCTCAGCGCCGAGGCCGACACCATCCACCAGGGGGCGAAACCGCCCACCGGCAGCCAGGGTTCGGGATAGCCGCTCAGGCCGCTGAGTACCGACTGCCAGACCACCAGCAGCGCAGTCGCCAGCGTGTAGACCAGGAAGTCGCGATCGCGGGTGGTGAGGAAACCCATCAGCGCCGACAGCGCCAGGGCGATGGCAATGGCGATGCAGGCGGTGCGCACCAGCAGGCGCATCGTATCCATCTGCTGCACCGGGCTTGGCGCACCCAGCCGCAGCGTGGGAACCCAGCGCGCCTTGAGCGGCGTTTCCCAGGCCACCCGGATCGGCTCCATGTCACCCGGCTTGGGCACCAGCACCATGCCGATGCCCGCCCGGAAGCGCGAATCGCGGGTACGCGCGTCCTGCATGTTGCCGCAGATCCGGCGGTCGCCGTGGGAGATCATCACTTCGCCGGCGAACACGTTGAACACGTCCACCGCCTGCGGCGCGCCGGACCAGCCTTCGGCGGGCGCGGCGATCAGGATGCCGTCGCCCAGCCGCTCCAGCGTTTCGGGCGGACAGGCGCGGATCGGCGCCTGTTCGTCGGTCGGCTCGCCGACCAGCAGGTAATCCCGGCCTGCCTGCGGAGTCTGGGCGGCGGCAGCCAGCGGGAACAGCAGAAGCGCCAGCAGCAGGGACAGCAACATCGGCCCCGCCATGGCCCGCGCCTTCATCCCACTGCCCGCGATCACCATCCCTTCCCCTGCATACATCCCGACGCGTCCGCGATTATCGCATGCGGCTTTTCCGCCCTTGTCGGGAAAACCCGATGACGGCCTCGTCTCCGCCGGGCCGGATCGCACGGGTCCACCGTCCTGGCGGTGGAACCCGTCATCCGCAAGGACTCAGGCGCCGCGCGGACCGCGTGGCTTGAAGCCGCCAGGGCGGCCGCCCGGACCAGCAGAGCGCGGACCGCCGGGACGGCCGGCGGGCTTGGGGCCCTTGCCGAAGCGCGGCTTGAACGAGGACGCGGCGCCCTGCTCCTCGCCCGGCTCGACCCGGCGCATGCGCAGCTGCTGGCCGGACACCCACACCTTCTGCAGGTGCTGCAGCGTGTCCGACGGCATTTCCGCCGGCAGGTCGAGCACCGAGTGGTCGTCGTGGATGTCGATGCGGCCGATGTAGCGGCTTTCCAGCCCGGCCTCGTTGGCGATGGCGCCGACGATGTTGGCCGGCTTCACGCCGTGCATGTGGCCGACCTCGATGCGGTAGGTCTCCATGCCGAATTCCGGCGCGCTGCGCGGCGGCATCTCGCGGCGCGGACGCTCGCCGGACTCGCCTTCGCCACGCGGCGGACGCGGCGCGTGCTCGCCGTCGTCGGCGCGCGGGCCACGCTCGAAGCGCGGTTCGAAGCGCGCCGGGCGCTCGCCGCGCTCTTCGCGCTGGCGCGGGAAACCGCCGTCGCGCGCCGGACGTTCGTTGCGGCCGGCCTGCGGTTCGCGGCGCTCGCGCACCGGCGGGGCCAGCAGGAACGGCGCATCGCCCTGCAGCAGCTTGGCCAGCGCGGCGGCGATGTCGATCGCCGGCACGTTGTTCTCGCCTTCGTAGCGCTGCAGCAGGTCGCGGTAGAAATCCATGTCGCCGCCGGCCAGGGTCTGGCTGATGCGGTCCATGAACTTGGTCACGCGGTGGTCGTTGACCGCGTCCACGGTCGGCAGCTGCATTTCCTCGATCGGCTGGCGGGTGGCGCGCTCGATCTGGCGCAGCATGCCCTTCTCGCGCGGGGTGACGAACAGGATCGCCTCGCCGCTGCGGCCGGCACGGCCGGTACGGCCGATGCGGTGCACATAGCTTTCGGTGTCGTACGGGATGTCGTAGTTCAGCACGTGGCTGATGCGCTCCACGTCCAGGCCTCGGGCGGCCACGTCGGTGGCGACCAGGATGTCGAGCTTGCCTTCCTTGAGCTGGCCGATGGTGCGCTCGCGCTGGGCCTGCTGCATGTCGCCGTTGATGGCGGCCGCGGCCAGGCCGCGCGCCTGCAGCTTGCCGGCCAGTTCCTCGGTGCCGGCCTTGGTGCGCGCGAAGATGATCATCGCATCGAAGGTTTCCACCTCCAGGATGCGGGTCAGCGCGTCCAGCTTGTGCATGCCCGCCACCCACCAGTAGCGCTGGCGGATGTTGGCCGAGGTGGTGGTCTTGGAGGCGATGGTCACTTCCACCGGCTCGCGCAGGTAGGTCTGCGCGATGCGGCGGATCTGCGGCGGCATGGTCGCCGAGAACAGGGCGACCTGGCGGCTTTCCGGCAGCTTCTTGAGCACGGCCTCGACGTCGTCGATGAAGCCCATGCGCAGCATTTCGTCGGCTTCGTCCAGCACCAGCGTCTTCAGCTCGGACAGGTCCAGGGTGCCGCGGTCGAGGTGGTCGATCACGCGGCCAGGGGTGCCGACCACGACGTGCACGCCACGGCGCAGCGCCGACAGCTGCTGGCCGTACGGCTGGCCGCCGTACACCGGCAGCACGCGGAAGCCGGGCATCGAGGCCGAATAGGTCTGGAACGCCTCGGCGACCTGGATGGCCAGCTCGCGGGTCGGCGCCAGCACCAGCACCTGCGGCTTGGTGGCGGAAAGGTCGATGTTGGACAGCACCGGCAGCGCGAAGGCGCCGGTCTTGCCGGTACCGGTCTGCGCCTGGCCGAGCACGTCGCGGCCTTCCAGCATCGCCGGGATGGTGGCGGCCTGGATGGGCGACGGGGTCTCGTAACCGACGTCGGCGACCGCTTTCATCACAGGCTCTGAGAGGCCGAGATCTGCGAACAGCAGCGGCGCGGGGGTTTCTTGGGACATGGGGGCTCCGGGGGCACCGCCGCGAACGCAGCGGGCAGGAAAATGGGGCGTATTGTGCGCCTTGCGCAGGCCGCTGTCGAAATCCCCGATGGCATCCGTTCAGCTGTGATATCCGGCGGCGGCCGGCGAATCACCCGGCATCGTCCCCCTTGCGACCGTCATGGCCCCGTCCCAGCCGCTTCCCGAGCCCCCGGCCCGCTTCACCGAACTGCTGCAGCGCCATCGCGGCATCCTGGTCAAGGTGGCCGGCAGCTATGCGCGCCAGCGCGAGGACCGCGAGGACCTGGCCCAGGAGATCGCCGCCCAGCTGTGGCGGGCGTGGCCTGGCTACGACCCGGCACGGCCATTTTCGACCTGGATGTACCGGATCGCATTGAACGTGGCGATCTCGCAGCTGCGCGGCCGGGCCCGGACGCCGACGCTCCAGACCGCCGCGGACGACCCGCTCGAGACCCTGCCCGACCCGGCCGCGCACGACCCCGACCGGGCGCAGCAGGTCGAACGCCTTTACCGCTTCATCCATGCCCTGCCGCCGCTGGACCGCGCCCTGATGCTGCTACATCTGGAGGAGTGCCCGCAGCGCGAGATCGCCGAGGTGCTGGGCCTGAGCACGACCAATGTCGCCACCAAGATCGGCCGCCTGAAAGCGCGCCTGCGCAACGAACTGTGACCCAACCGAGGACGCCCTCATGGAACCGGATGAACTGAAGACCGCCTGGCAGGCCCTGGCCCGCCACCTGGAACGGCAGCAGGCGCTGGACCTGCAGTTGCTGCGCGTGCAGGCCAGCCGCCGCCTGCACGACCACCTTGCCCCGTTGCGGCGCGGGCAATGGCTGCAACTGGCGTTCGGCATCGGCCTGGTCGTGCTCGGCATCGCCTGCTGGCAACGCAACCTCGACGTGCCCGCCTATCTGGCCGCCGGCATCGCCGTGCATGCCTTCGGCGTGCTGACCGTTGCGCTGGCCGGCATCGTGCTGGACCGGCTGCGGCGCCTGGACCCCACCGCCCCGGTCCTGGAACTCGAGCAGGGCCTGGGCCGGCTGCGCCGCCTGCAGGCGCTCAACGGCATGCTCGCCGGCTGGTCATGGTGGGTGATGTGGGTCGTGGTGCTGGTCGCGCTGGGCGGCATCGCCGGCATACCCGCCTGGCCGGACATGGCGCCGTGGTTCGCGGCCTGCGTCGGAACCGGCCTGCTCGGCTGGCTGGGTACCGCGGCGCTGTACCGCCGGGCGCGGACCTCGCCGCGTCCGGGGCTGGCGCGCCGCGCCGAGGATGCGGTCAGCGGCTACAGCCTGCGCCAGGCGCAGGCGGTGATCGAGGAACTGCGCCGGTTCGAACAGGAGTGACGAGCAGGACGGATCCCGCGCGGGCGATAATCGCCCTCCTTCCCCACCGGCATCCCCATGCAGACCATCGATTTCGAACTGGACCGCGAATACGTGGAACTGAAACAGCTGCTCAAGCTGACCGACCTGGTGTCCAGCGGCGGCGAGGCCAAGATGATCATCGGCGAAGGCCAGGTCCGCGTAGACGGCGAGGTCGAACTGCGCAAGGCCTGCAAGATCCGCGCGGGCCAGCAGGTGGCGCTGGGCGAGGTGCGGATCCGCGTGCTGGCCGCGACGTAGCAGTGGTGGCTCAGAAGCTCGCGCGCTGGGTCAGGTGCGCGGCGATCATCTTCCTGAAGGGCGCCACGCCGTGCGCGGCGCGCAGCGCGGCACCGCGCAGCAGGCGGGCCGGCAGGCGGCTGTCGTTGTACAGCGTGGCGATGGCATTGGTCGCCTCGTAGAGCGGCCAGGTCGCCAGCCTGTGCCCGCGCTCGTAGCGGGCCAGCACGGCAGCGGCGCCGATGTCGCCGCCGCGCGCGGCCGCGGTGGCGACCTCCTTCACCAGCCGCTGCTGGCTCTGCAGGCCGAAGTTGAAACCATGCGCGGTGACCGGATGCATGCCCACTGCGGCATCGCCGGCCAGCGCATAGCGGTGCGCGGCGAAGCGGTGCGCGTACACGCCGACCAGCGGATAGACATGGCGCGCGCCCACCGGCCGCATCCGGCCCAGGCGCTGCTCGAAGAAGCCGGTGACGGCGTTGCCGAACGCCGCATCGTCCATCGCCATCAGTTCCTGGATCCCCTGCGGCGGCAGGGTGATCACCGCCGAACACTGCTCGCCCGGCAAGGGCAGCATCGCCAGCGTGCGGCCATAGCCGAACCACTCCCAGGCGGCGTGGTGGTGCGGCTGCTCATGGTCGAGCCGGCACACCAGCATCGACTTGCCGAAGTCGCGCATCCGCGCGCCGATGCCCATCATCCGCCGGGTCGCCGAGAAACGGCTGTCGGCGGCCACCACCAGTCGCGCCGACAGGCGGCGGCCATCGTCGAGCACCACCGTGTTGGCCGCATCGCCGGTCTCGATCGCGGTCACCTTCGCGCCATCGACCAGCTCCAGTCCCGCCTGCCCCTGCACTGCCTCCCAGGCGGCGCGACGGATCAGGTGGTTCGGGACCAGCCAGCCCAGCTCGTCCACGTTCTCGTTGCCGGCCGCGAAACCGAGCGCGAACGGGGAGGCGCCATTCATGACCCGGGCGCTGCGCAGCGGCGATACCTGGGCCGGGTCCAGGCGCTCCCACAGGCCCAGCCCGCGCATGATCTGCCGCGATGCGTGGGTCAGCGCGATCTCGCGGCCATCGAAGGCCGGTTCGGCCAGCGCCGCGGCCGTCTGCAGTTCGACCAGGGTCACCGACAGCCCCGTATCGGCCAGCCCCCGCGCCAGGCACAGCCCGGCCGGACCCGCGCCCACCACCAGTACATCGACAGCCCGCATCTTCCGCCTCCGCATTCCGTGTCCGGCACAGCCTACGACCCGCGCGCGGCACCGGCCTTGATCCGGATCATGCGCTGCGGAGATCACCCGGCTCGATCCTGCGCCCCTGACCTCAGGCGCCGACCTGCGGGACCAGCCGGGACCTCACAGTCCGCCGCGGCGAGGCTCCAGGGTCGCTGCCGCCGGCGCCACCCCCGGCAAGGGCGCGGCTTCGACCGGCATTTCCAGCAGCGCCGTGTCGATTTCCGAAAGCGGGCTCTCGTCCGGGCAGGTCTCGTCCGGGAAACCAAAATGCTCCTTGAGCGCCTGCCCGCAGTTGGTGACGGCCTCCAGGTCGGCCCCTTCCACCTTGCACTGGCGGTCGAAGGCGATAAGGAACGCATCCTTGCGGCGCACGAAATCGTCGCCGCATTTGCGCATCTGCTTGATCCTCTCCAGGTCGTCCTGCACCGCATTGGTCCCGTCCAGCCCGTACTGTTTGAGCTCCTCGCGGGTGAGCACGCGCAGGCTGCGGTTGGGCACCGTCATCATCAGGTCGGCCACGCCCACCGCCACGCCGTTGCGCTGCAGGTAGTCCTTCACGTTGTCGTAGACCTCGTGCAGTTCCTTGTTCAGCTCGGCGCGCGAGGTCGCGGTGGAGCTGATGCGCATCATCCGGTGGATGCCGACCTTGCCCGAGATCAGCCGGTTGTCGCCGGCGGCCAGCACGAACACGCAGGCGCTGTGGCAGATGGAGCCTTCGCGCACCCAGATGGTCCAGCCGGCCTCGCCGATGCTGTCGCCGGCGACGATCGCCGCTTCCACCTGGCCGCCGCTGGAATCCAGGTCGAGCACGCGCTTGCCGATCTTCAGCGCATCGGCCACCACCGCCAGGCGCGAGACCATCGCGGCGAAGGAGGGGTTGATCTTGCCGGCATAGCGCACCCGCACCAGCCCGCGCTCGCGGCACGGCTCCAGCGCGGCATCGAGGGTCTTTCGGTCCAGCGCCTCCAGCGCGGCGCCGTCGCCGACCTCGCCGGTGTAGTCGGTATCGCAGCTGACCCAGGCCTTGCCGTTTTCCAGGGTCACTTCCGGCCAGGCCTTGTCCCGCGCCGGCTTCACCGGCGGCGGCGGCGGCGGCGCATCGGCCGCGTTGATCGACACCATGTGGTCGCCATCGGCAGCCAGTGCCGCGGCCGGGTCGGCGGCGACGACCGGCTTGCCCTTGTCGGCGGGATTGCAGGCCAGCAGCCCGACACACAGCAGCAGCGGCGACCACCAGAATCTGCGCAACATGGAGAACGATCGGATCCGTACGATGGCGCCGCGCGCCGGGGAACGGACAGTCTAGTGCGCATTGCCGCTCCCGCCGCAATGCCTCCTGAACTGACGATCCGTCATGAGCATTGATGTCCGGAAACGGCCAGTACGCACCTGCCGCCGGGCCTAGACTGGGCGCCATGAACGGTCCCGCCCTGCCCAGCCACGAACAATGCGAACAGGCCCGCCTGGCCCGCGATGCGCGCTTCGACGGGCTGTTCTTCACCGCCGTGCGCAGCACCGGCATCTACTGCCGGCCGGTATGCCCGGCGCCGCCGCCGCGCCGCGACAACGTCAGTTACTACCCCACCGCCGCGGCCGCGGCTGCGGCCGGCTACCGTCCGTGCCTGCGCTGCCGGCCCGAACTGTCGCCGGACGATGCCAACTTCATGCAGGACCACACCCTGCACCGCGCGTTGGCGCTGCTGGACGAAGGCATCCTGCAGGACCAGCCCGCCGCCACGCTGGCCGAGGCGATGGAGTTGAGCGCGCGCCAGTTGCAGCGGCTGTTCGTGGCCCGGCTCGGCGCGACGCCCGCGCAGCTGCACGCCACCCGCCGCCTGCTGTTGGCCAAGCAGTTGCTGACCGAAACCCACCTGCCGGTCACCGAGGTGGCGCTGGCGGCCGGTTTCAACAGCCTGCGCCGCTTCAACGCCGCCTTCCTCGCCGGCTGCGGCATGCCGCCAAGCGCGCTGCGCAAGCGCCACGGCGCGGTGGCCGGCGGCGAACCGGTGCTGCGGCTGGCCTACCGCCCGCCGCTGGACTTCCCGGCGATGCTCGCCTTCCTGCGCAAGCGGGCGATCCCCGGCATCGAACGCATCGACGCCGGCAGCTACCAGCGCGTGATCGTCGCCGGCGGCCGCGCCAGCCTGATCCGCGTCAGCGCCGATCCGAAACGTCCGGAGCTGCGCCTGCAGCTGGGCACCACCGATGCGCGCGCGATCCCGGCAATCGTGACGAAGGTGCGGCGCGTGTTCGACCTCGATGCCGACCTGGCTACCGTCCATGCCTGCCTGGTGCACGAACCGCTGCTGGCGCGCGGCATCGCCCGGCGCCCGGGCCTGCGCATCCCCGGCGGCTGGGACGGCTTCGAGGTCGCCGCGCGCGCCGTGCTCGGCCAGCAGGTCAGCGTCGCCGCGGCCACCACGCTGGCGCGACGGCTGGTCGACCGGTTCGGACACGTCCTGCCGGACATGCCCGACGGCCTGGACCGGCAATTCCCCACGCCCGCCGTACTGGCCGAGGCGCCACTGGAAAGCATCGGCCTGCCGCGCACCCGCGCGGCCACCCTGCGTGCGGTGGCACTGGCCTGCGCCGAAGGCCGGCTGGAATTCAGCCGCGCGCAGACCCTGGAACAGTTCGTCCACCAGGCCACCGCCCTGCCCGGCATCGGCCCGTGGACCGCGCACTACATGGCGCTGCGTGCGCTGGGCATGCCCGACGCCTTCCCCGCCGGCGACCTGGTGCTGCAGCAGGTACTGGGCGAAGGCCAGCGCCTGAGCGAACGCGCCACCGAGGCGCGCTCGCAGGCGTGGCGTCCCTGGCGCGCCTACGCCGTGCTCCACCTCTGGCACCTGGCCGCAGAACCGAACAAGGAACCCGGGCAATGACCCTCTACTACGACCGCTTCGACACTCCCATCGGCCCGCTCACCGTCGCCGCCGATGCCACCGGCCTGCGCCACATCCTGTTCGCGCAGAACCGCCATGACGCCAAGGGCCGCGAGCAGTGGCGGCACGACCCGGCCGCCGTCGCCGAACCGCGCCGGCAACTGCTGGACTACCTGCATGGCCGGCGCCGCGCCTTCGATCTGGCGCTGGCGCCGGTCGGCACCGAATTCCAGCTGCAGGTCTGGCATGCGCTGGCCGAAATCCCGTTCGGCGGCACCTGGAGCTATCGCCAGCTGGCGCAGCACATCGGCCGTCCTACCGCGACCCGCGCCGTGGGCGCCGCCAACGGCCGCAACCCGCTGCCGATCGTACTGCCCTGCCACCGGGTGATCGGCAACGACGGCACGCTGACCGGTTTCGGCGGCGGCCTGCCGACCAAGGCGGCGCTGCTGCGCCTGGAAGGCATCGGCAACGATGGCGCGCGGGTCGGCGACCTGTTCGGCTGAGGATTCGACCGATCCGGGAAAAAGCCCGGGTCAAAAGTCGTATTCGTCGCGTAACGAATGCCGCCTATCATGGGGGAATGGTTTCCTTCCGCTTCCCCGTCGCGGCCCTGGCCTGCGCCCTGCTCGCCGCCTGTGCCACGACACCGGCACCCTCCGCTTCCGCGCCGCCCACCGTCCTGCTGCTGTCCATCGACGGCCTGCGCGCGGACATGATCGAGCGCGGCTACAGCCCCAACCTCGCCCGCCTCGCCCGCGAAGGCGTGCGCTCGGTCGGCATGTCGCCTTCCTATCCCTCGCTCACCTTCCCCAACCACTACACCCTGGTCACCGGCCTGCGCCCTGACCACCACGGCATCATCCACAACAGCATGCGCGCCGAGGACCTGGGCGACTTCCGCCTCGACGACCGCGACGCGGTGACCAACCCGGCGTGGTGGGGCGGCGAGCCGATCTGGGTCGGCGTGGAGAAGGCCGGCTACAAGAGCGCCACCTGGTCATGGCCCGGCAGCGAAGCCGCCATCCAGGGCGTGCACGCCAGCCAGTGGCATGCCTACGACGAAAGCGTGCCCCTGCCCGAGCGCATGAAGCTGGTGCTGTCATGGCTGGAAGGCGCCCCCGACGGCCGCAAACCGCGCATGGTCGCCGCCTACATGGAGCCGGTCGACAAGGCCGGGCACAACCATGGCCCGGATTCGCCCGAGTACGCCGCCGCGCTGCACGAAGTGGACGCAGCCATCGGCCTGCTGCTGGACGGCATGCGCCGCGATGGCCTGCTCGACCGGACCAACGTGATCGTGGTTTCCGACCACGGCATGGCCAGCGTCCCGGCCGGGCAGGTGATCGCCACCGAAGACATGGTCGCGCCGGAAATCGCGCGCGAAGTGTCGGTCGGCCAGTCGGTCGGCTTCGCCCCGCAGCCCGGCCGCGAGCAGGAGGCGGAAAAGGTGCTGCTCGGCGCGCACCCGCACTACGACTGCTGGAAGAAGGAACAACTGCCGGCCCGCTGGCACTACGGCACCCATCCGCGCATCCCGCCCATCGTCTGCCAGATGCATGAAGGCTGGGACGCGCTGACCCGCAGGAGCATCGCCAGGCGCTCGCCCGGCAACCGCGGTTCTCACGGCTACGACCCGGCGCTGCCGTCGATGCAGGCGGTCTTCGTCGCCCGCGGCCCGTCGTTCCGGCAGGGCGTGCTGCTGCCGCGCTTCGACAACGTCGACGTCTACCCGCTGCTGGCGCGGCTGACCGGCATCACCGCGGCCCCCAACGATGGCGACCCGGAGACACTGCTGCAGGCGCTGCGCAAGCCGGACTGACCCCCACCGGGGGCGATCCCTCTTCACCGCCCCTTGGCCGGGCAACAAAAAAGCGGCGCAAGCGCCGCTTTTTGGCTGCTGCCAGGCCGGGATCAACCGGCCTTGGCCACCGTCTTCTTGGCCACGGCCTTCTTGGCCGGCGCCTTGGCGACAGTCTTCTTGGCGACCGGCGCAGCTGCGCCCACGGCCACCTTGCTCACCGAATGCGAACGCGCATTGCCGTAGCTGGCGTTGTAGCGCTTGCCCTTGGCGGTCTTGCGGTCACCCTTACCCATGTCGTCAACTCCTTGGTTTGAAATCAGATTGCCCCGTACTGACACGGGTTCGGCGAGGCCGCTGTAGCAGCGCCCCCGCGCGTGAGGTGGAAGCCTAACATGCGCCCCTCAATGTGCGCAGCTGGCGTCGTGCACGTGCAGGTGGTTGAGCCTGAGGTTCATCAGATGGGCCAACCCCACCAGCACGCCGCCGACGGTCATCACCACCGCGTGCGGCACCTGCGAATGGTGCAGTCCGGCGTGCAACAGGCCGGCCCAGAGCAGCGCCAGCCCCGGGACCAGCAGCGCCAGCGCGCGCAGCGCGCGGTGGCGGCGGTAACCCCAGAGCAGACTGAACAGGCCGAGGAAAGTCACGAAGACCACCACCGCCTGCTCGACACCATCGCTCAACCAGAACGACAACCCCAGCGAGGGAGCCAGCGCCAGCAATGCCGGCAACACCGCGCAATGCACCGCACACAGCAGCGAGCCGGCGGCGCCGAAGCGGTCAAGGAACTGGCGGGACGATTTCGGCGGCATGACTTTCAGCAGGGGCGGCGGCGCGTTATGGAATAATATAACATTATCGTCCCGCCCGGCTCCCCCTTTTTCCATCGCAGCCCGTTCAAGCCGTTCTGCGCCCCTCCATTGATACAAAGTAACAACACCATGACCCGACAGATTCCCACCCGCGCCAAGCCGCACCTCGCCCGCCACGCCCTGTTCCTGGCGCTCGCCGCGGCCTTTCCCGCCGCCCAGGCCGCCGACGACACCGACGGACAGAGCCATCACCTGACCGAACTGTCCGCGGTCAAGGTCACCGCCTCCCCGCTGCAGAGCGATGCCGAATCGCTGGCCCGTCCGGTCGCCGTGCTGACCGGCGAGGAACTGGACGCGCGCAAGGGCGCCACGCTCGGCGACACCATCTCGCGCATGCCCGGCGTGCAGACCACCTATTTCGGCCCAGGCGTGGGCCGACCGGTCATCCGCGGGCAGGAGGGCCCGCGCGTGGCGGTAGTCGCCAATGGCGTCGGCAACATGGACGCCTCCACTGTCAGCGCCGACCATGCCACCAGCATCGAGCCGTTCCTGGCCGACCAGATCGAAGTACTGAAGGGCCCGGCGACCCTGCTGTTCGGCAGCGGCGCCATCGGCGGCGCGGTCAACGTGGTCGACGGGCGCATCGCCAGCGACCTGCCCGACCGCCCCCTGAGCGGCCGCGCCGAACTGCGCGGCAACAGCGTCAACAACGAACGCAGCGGCATGTTCCGGCTCGACGGCGTCAGCGGCGGCAACCTCGTGCTGCACGTCGACGGCCTGGTGCGCAATGGCGACGACTTCCACATCCCCGGGTACGCGATAGACCCCGCGGCGCTGGATGTGGATCATGACCACGACCATGACGACCACGCCGGCGAACTCGGCCCGCGCGGGCGCCTGGAGAACAGCTCGATGCGCACCCGCGCCGGCGGCGTCGGCGCGACCTGGCTGGGCGAGTCGGGCTTCCTTGGCGCCTCGCTGGGCACCTATCGCAGCAACTACGGCATCCCCAATGGTGCCCACGTACATGCCGACGACGACCATGACCACGACGGTCACGACCACGATCATGCCGATGCCGGCGCCGCCGACGAAGGCGAACACGATGTGCGCATCGACATGGTGCAGAACCGCTTCGACGTGAAGGGCGGGCTCTACGACCCGCTGCCGTTCCTGCAGAGCCTCACCGTCCGCGCCGCCTGGACCGACTACGAGCACACCGAACTGGAGGCCGGCACGCCGTCCACCCGCTTCACCAACAAGGGCGTGGAAGGCCGCGTGGAAGCGGTACAGCGTCCGGTCGCCGGCTGGAGCGGCGCGTTCGGACTGCAGTTCGGCAGCAGCGACTTCGGCGCGCTGGGCGAGGAGGCCTTCGTACCGGGCACCAGCACCGACACGCTGGGCCTGTTCGTGCTGCAGGAAAAGCGCTTCGGACCGCTCAAGCTGGAACTGGGCGGCCGCCATGACCGGGTCAAGCTCAGCCCCGACGATGGCCAGCGCGGGCGCGATTTCGGCGCCACCAACCTGTCCGCCGCCGGCATCTGGACGATCAGCGACGGTTTCGACCTGCGCTTCGGCGTGGACCGTTCCGAGCGTGCGCCCACCAACGAAGAGCTGTACGCGGCCGGTGCCCACATCGCCACGCGTTCGCTGGAGATCGGCGATGCCAATCTGGATACCGAGCGCGGCCAGCGCATGGAACTGGGCCTGCACGCTCATAGCGACCGCGTCGATGTCTCGGCATCGATCTACCAGACGAAGTTCAAGGACTTCATCTACCTGGCCGATACCGGCGTGGTCGAACAGGGGCTGCCGGTCCGGGTCTGGACCCAGCACGACGCCACCTTCAAGGGCGCCGAGGCCGAAGCCATGTTCCACCTGGTGCAGGGCGACAGCGGCGACTGGGACCTGCGCGTGTTCGGCGATTACGTGAAGGCCGAACTGGACGGCAGCGGCAGCCGCCGCGCGGACATCGCCGTGCCGCACGGCGACCACAGCCACGGCTACAGCGTGGACCTGGCCAATGGCGGCTACCTGCCGCGGATCGCGCCGGCGCGCATCGGCGCCGACCTGCGCTGGGCGCGCGACGGCTGGCGCGCCTCGCTGGGGGCGATCCGTTATGGCAGCCAGAAGGATGTGGCGTTGAACGAGGCGCCCAGCGCCGGCTACACCCTGGTCGATGCGCACCTGGCCTACCGCTGGGACCGCAACGGCAGCAACAGCTACGAGCTGTTCCTGGACGGCAGCAACCTGACCAACCGCGAAGCCCGGCCGCATACCTCGCTGCTGCGCGACTATTCGCCGCTGCCTGGCCGCGGCGTCGCCTTCGGCATCCGCGCCTGGTTCTGACCGGCGCACTGACGAAGAAGCAGCAAAGGAAGGGGCCGCAAGGCCCCTTCCTTGCTTTGCGGCATCGGGTGCCCTTCCCGCCGCAAGGCTGAATGGCCGCTTTGCCGGACACGGCGTTTCACACCGCCCTCATTGTAAGCGGACACTTTTGTCCGGATCATATGCGCATGACCTCGATCCGTTCCGATGCCGCCGCGCGTCGCGCCCAGCTGTTGGACGCGGCCGATGCCGTGTTCGGCGAACACGGCATCACCGCCCCGCTGGACCTGGTGGTGGAACGTGCCGGCGTCGGCCGCGCCACGCTGTACCGCAACTTCCCCGACCGCGCCGCGCTGATCGAGGCGCTGCTCCAGCGCACGGTCGAGAAGATCCGGGCGCACGTGGCCGAACTGGGCGAGCGCGACGATGCCCTGTTCGAACTGATCGGCGGCATGGCCCGGCGCATCGTGCATTCGCCGGCGCTGGCCGATTACTGGCGCGCCGTGGACCAGAACGACCCGCCGATCCGCGCCGCCCGCCAGCGGGTGCTGAAGCTGATGGAGCCGGCCCTGCTGCGCGCGCGCGCCGCCGGGCTGTGCCGGGCCGACCTGGAACTGGCCGACCTGTCGCTGGTTTCGAGCATGCTCGGCGCCGCGCTGCGCGGACGCACCCGCGCCGACCGCGCCCGCCTCGCCACGCGCGCGCTGCAGTTGCTGCGCCCTGGCCTGGCCGCATCCGCCGGAGCGGACACATGAAGCCGCTCAAGCCGATTCCCGACTGGGAGGAGCACGAAAAACCCACCCTGCCCGGCTCCGCGTCGATGCCCTGGCACCCGCCGCACCGGCGTGCGGCCTACGCGGCGGTGGCGGTGCTGGTGGCGATCACCGGCGGCCTCGGCAATGCGCTGCTCAGCGCCAACCTGCCGTGGATCCAGGGGCAGATGGGCCTGCAGCCGACCGAGGCCAATTGGCTGGTGGCGGCCTACATGATGGTCAACGTCACCGCCAACCTGCTGGTGTTCAAATTCCGCCAGGAATACGGCATCCGCCTGTTCGCCGAACTCGGCCTGGGCGTCTACGCCGCGCTGGCGGTGCTGCACCTGGCCGTGGGCGGGCTGACGACCACCATGCTGGTGCGCGCGGCCAGCGGTTTCGCCGGCGCGGCCTGCACCACGCTGGGCACGCTGTACATGCTGCAGGCGCTGCCGAGGAAGTACGTAGGCAACCTGCTCGTGGTCGGCATGAGCCTGTCGCAGCTGGCGGTGCCGCTGGCATGGCTGGTCTCGCCCGGCCTGCTCGACCACGGCGAGTGGCACAACCTGTATCTGTTCGAGGCCGGGCTGGCGCTGTGCGCGTTCGCCGCGGTGGTGATCCTCAAGCTGCCGCCGGGCATCCAGATCAAGGTGTTCGAGCCGCTGGACTTCGTCACCTTCGCCATCCTCGCGCCGGCGCTGGCGATGCTGGTCATCGTGCTCAGCCAGGGCTACCTGCACTGGTGGTTCGACACGCCGTGGCTGGGCTGGCTGCTGGCCGCGGCGACGGTATTGATCCTGGTGGCGTTCCTGATCGAGCACTACCGCCGCAACCCGCTGCTGCAGATCCGCTGGCTGATGGGGCCGACGATGCTGCGCTTCATCGCCGGCGCGTTCCTGATCCGCTTCCTGACCAACGAGCAGTCCTACGGCATGGTCACGATGATGCGCACGCTGGGCATGGGGCCGGACCAGATGGCGCCGCTGTTCGCGGTGATCCTGCTCGGCGTGCTGGTCGGCATCGCCGCCGGCGCGCTGACCTTCGGGCCGAAGGCACTGATCCCGCAGCTGCTGGCCTCGATCATCCTGCTCGGCAGTGCCGCCTTCCTCGACCAGCACCGCACCAGCCTGGACCGGCCGATGGATTTCGCGCTGAGCCAGTTCCTGGCGGCAGTCGGCAGCGGCATGTTCATGGGCCCGCTGATGCTGATGGGCATCCGCCAGGCCATGGCGCGCGGGCTGGACCACATCGTGTCCTTCATCGTGGTGCTGTCGCTGACCCAGACCTTCGGCGGCCTGGCCGGTTCGGCGCTGCTGGGCAGCTACCAGCTGCACCGCGAGCATGTGTATTCCAGCCAGCTGGTCAGCCAGCTGGACCCGGCCGACCCGGTCGTCGCCCAGCGCCTGCGCGTGCAGCAGCAGGGCTACGCCCGCCTGGTCACCGACCCGGTACAACGCCAGGCGCAGGCCGCCGCGGCGCTGGCGCAGGCCGCCAGACGCGAGGCCAACGTGCGCGCCTTCAACGACGTGTTCGCGCTGAGCGGCTGGCTGGCGATCGGCTTCCTCAGCTGGCTGCTGCTGGAAGTGCTGTTCCGCAATCCCACCGTAAAAAAGGCGATACGGCCGGCCGCGGCCGCCACGCCCTCCAGATGAAGCAGACGACATGAGCGACAAACAGGAAAACCCCGGCAACCCCGACGAGCCGATCACCGACGCCAGCGATGGCGAGGCGGCCGCGGCGTCGGCGCCGGTCTCCAAATACAACACGCCCAGCCGTACCAGCGTGGTGGTGATGGTGGTCATCGCCCTGGTCGGGCTGACCCTGATCCTGCGCGCCTGGCAGCTGTGGCCGTTCAACAGCAGCCACATGCATACCGATGATGCCTATGTGCGCGGGCAGGTCACGGTGCTGGCGCCGCAGGTCAGCGGCTACGTCACCGAGGTGCTGGTGAAGGACTTCGACCATGTGACGCAGGGCCAGCCACTGCTGCGCATCGACGAGCGCACCTACCGGCAGAAGGTCGACCAGGCCGAGGCGGCGCTGGCCGATGCGCGCGCACAGCTGGCCAATTCCGACCAGAGCCAGGCGCAGAACCGTGCGCAGATCGCCTCCGCGCGCGCCAACCTGTCGGCCGGCCAGGCCGAGCAGCAGCGCAGCCGCACCGAACTGCAGCGCTATGAAACACTGGCCGCGCAGCAACTGGTGTCCAGCAGCGACCGCGACAAGCTGCGCGCAGGCGCGCAGGCAGCCAGCGCGGGCGTGGCGCAATCGCAGGCGGCCATCCGCATCGCCGAGGAAAACCTCACCGCTACGCGCGTCGCGCGCCAGGGACTGGAAGCCAAGGTAGCCAGCGCCGAGGCCGCGCTGGAACTGGCGCGGATCGACCTGGACAACACCGTCATCCGCGCCCCGCGCGACGGCCAGCTGTCCGAGGCCTCGGTGCGGCTGGGCCAATACGTCACCGCCGGCACCCAATTGCTGTTCCTGGTGCCGGACAGCCTGTGGATCGTGGCCAACTTCAAGGAAGGACAGACCTGGAAGATGGCCATCGGCCAGCCGGCGACCTTCAGCGTCGACGCCTTCCAGGGCCAGCGCCTGCGCGGCCATGTCGAGCAGATCGCGCCGGCCACCGGCTCGGAATTCGCCGTGCTCAAGCCGGACAACGCCAGCGGCAACTTCACCAAGGTCGTACAGCGCCTGCCCATCCGCATCGCCATCGACCCCGGCCAGCCGCTGGCCGCACGCCTGCGCCCCGGCATGTCGGTGGTGGTGGAAGTGGATACGGCCGTCGCGCCACGGCCCTGAGCGGGCCGCGTTGCCCCCATCCAGCGGGACCCCGCGGCGCAATCACTTTCCGCATGCCGCCGGCGCGCTAGGCTGCGGCATCTTCGGCGGCTGCGGAGCGCGCGCATGAAACTGTTGTTGGCCCTGCCGATCCTGGCGGCACTCCATGGCACCGCCGAGGCGGCGGACACGCTTTACACGGGCGGGCCGATCGTCACCCTGGACGACCGGCAGCCGCAGGCCGAAGCGGTGGTCGTGCGCGGTGGCGACATCGCCTTCGTCGGCACGCGCAAGGCTGCGCTTGCCTTCAGCCCCGGCGCGCGCCAGGTGGACCTGCAAGGCCACACCCTGGTGCCCGGCTTCATCGACAGCCACGGGCATGTCTCCGGTGTCGGCCTGCAGGCGCTGTCGGCCAACCTGCTGCCCGCGCCCGATGGCGAAGGCAACTCGATTCCCGCGCTGCAGGACATCATGCGCAGGTTCCGCGCCGCGGCCACCGTACCCGGCGGCTACAAGGTGCTGATCGGCTTCGGCTACGACGAATCGCAGCTGGCGGAAAAGCGCGCGCCGACGCGTACCGAACTGGACGCCATCGCCACCGACATCCCGGTGGTCCTGATCCACCAGTCCGGGCACCTGGGTGCCTACAACAGCAAGGCGCTGGAACAGGCCGGCATCGGCGCCGACACGCCCGATCCCGAAGGCGGAGTGATCCGCCGCGAACCCGGCAGCCGCGTTCCCGACGGCGTATTGGAGGAAAGCGCGCACAACCTCGCGCTCGCGCGGCTGATGCCCGCGCTCACGCCCGCGCAGGCGATGGCCATGCTCGAGGCCGGCCAGGCGCTCTACATGAAATACGGCTACACCACCGCGCAGGACGGCAAGACCGACGCCGGCACGCTGGCGATGCTGCCGATGGCCGGCAAGGCGGGAAAGCTGAAGATCGACGTCGTCGCCTACCCCGACATCCAGGTGGCGCTGGACAACCCGGCGATGCGCGGCCCCTATTACGGCCCGGACTACATCGACCACTTCCGCATCGGCGGGGTGAAGATCAGCCTGGACGGTTCGCCGCAGGGCAAGACCGCCTGGCTGACCCAGCCCTATTACAAGGCGCCCGCGGGCGAGAAGGCGGATTACGCCGGCTACCCCGCCTACAGCGACGCGCAGGCCGACGCGCTGATCGGCAAGGCCTGGGACAACGGCTGGCAGGTGCTGGCGCATGCCAACGGCGACGCCGCCATCGACCAGTTCATCCATGCCGTGGCCGCCGCCGAGGCCGCGCATCCGGGCAAGCGCCTGATGCCGGTACTGATCCACGGCCAGACCCTGCGCCGCGACCAGGTGGGCGAACTGCGCCGGCTCGGCATCTTCCCCTCGCTGTTCCCGATGCACACCTATTACTGGGGCGATTGGCACCGCGATTCGGTGCTCGGCCCGGAGCGCGCGGAGAACATTTCGCCCACGCGCTGGGTGCTGGACGCGGGCATGGTGTTCACCTCGCACCACGACGCACCGGTGGTGTTCCCCGATGCGATGCGCGTGCTCGATGCCACCGTCAACCGCACCACCCGCAGCGGCCGCGTGCTCGGTCCGGCGCAGCGGGTGACGCCCGAACAGGCGCTCAAATCCATCACCCTGTGGGCCGCGCGGCAGTATTCGGAAGAAGCCCGCAAAGGCTCGATCGAAACCGGCAAGCGCGCCGACCTGGTGGTGCTCTCGGACAATCCGCTGACCATCGCGCCGGCCGAGCTGCACACCATCAAGGTGCTGCAGACCATCAAGGACGGCAACGTCGTCTACCGCGCCGAAGCGTCGACGAAGTAACGCCGCAGGTCGGCGATTGACACCTGCCGGCGAGCGGGAACATCAGACCTGCGATCCCCGCTTCGCCATGAAGGTGGCCACCAGCGCCGCCAGCCCCCGGAAGGCGGTCGCCGCGATCAGCAGGGATTGCGGGTAATCGAACAGGCTCCGGCCGACCGGAGCGGCGCCGCGCAGGCCGAGGCACGAATCGGAAAACACGACGAAGCAGGCGATCCGCAACGCCACGTCAGCGGCCATCCAACCCCACGGCGCGCGCAGGCTCCGCGGGGAAATCCTCCAGGCCTCACCCGATGCCTGCGGCGCGCCATGCCCGCAGCGCCCGGCCTTCGCTCACCCGGCGCAGTCAGCGCACAGGCCATGCACTTCCAGCGTCTGCGCCTGCGGCTTGAAGCCCAGTTCGCGGGCGCGGGTTTCGAGCTGGCGGACAATGTCGCGGTCTTCCAATTCCACCGCGCTGTGGCAGCGATCGCAGATCAGGAACGGCACCGAATGCTGGTTGCTGCTGGGGTGGTGGCAGGCGACGAAGGAATTGACCGAGGACAGCTTGTGCACAAAACCATTGGCCATCAGGAAATCCAGCGCGCGATACACCGTGGGCGGGGCGTCGGCACCGACGCCCTTGCCCTCGCGCACCCAGTCCAGCAGTTCGTAGGCCTTGACCGGCTTGCCGGCCTCTGCGATCAGCCGCAGCACGTTGGCGCGGATCGGCGTGAGCCGCAGCCCGCGCTCGCGGCACACCCGTTCGACCACCGCGATGAAGCCCGCCGCGTCGTCGACGTGGTGGTGGGGGGCGGTACAGCTGTGCTCGTGCTCGGTCATGTCTGCCTCGACGGAATCAGTCCCTGGGGATCTTGATGAGTGCGGCGTCGATGCGTTTCAAGGCTTCATCGCGGCCGGCCAGGTACACCGTATGCGAAATGTCAGGGCTGACCTGGGTGCCGGTGATGGCCACGCGCAGCGGCTGGGCGACCTTGCCCATGCCGATCTCCAGCGCGGCGGCGGTGTCGTGCAGGGCGACGCCGACGCTCTCTGCGGTCCACTGCGGCAGCGCCGCCAGCAGTTCGCGGGCCTTGCCCAGCGCCACCTCGGCGCCAGCCTTGAAATGCTTGGCCACGGCCGCTTCGTCGTACTCGGTCAACGGCTGATACCAGACCACCGCCTTCTCGGCCATTTCCTTCAGCGTCTGCACGCGCTCGCGCAGGGCGATCACCACGTCCACCGGCGACGGGCCGGCGGCCACGTCCAGGCCCAGCTTTTCCAGCTGGTAGACCAGGTGCGGCACGATGCTGGCCGGCTCCTCGGTCTTCAGAAAATGCTGGTTGACCCAGCCCAGCTTGGCCATGTCCAGGCGCGAGGCCTTGGAATTGCAGTCCTTCACGTCGAACAGGTCGATCAGTTCCTGGCGGCTGAACAGCTCCTGGTCGCCATGCGACCAGCCCAGCCGGGCCAGGTAGCTCAGCAGCGCGTCGGGCAGGTAGCCGGCATCCCTGTACTGCATCACGTCGGCCGCGCCGGTGCGCTTGGACAGCTTGGCGCCCTGCTCGTCCAGGATCATCGGCATGTGGCCGAACTTCGGCACCGGCGCGCCGATGCCTTCGTACAGGTTGATCTGGCGCGGGGTGTTGTTGATGTGGTCGTCGCCGCGGATGACCTCGGTGATGCCCATGTCCCAGTCGTCCACCACCACCGCGAAGTTGTAGGTGGGGTAGCCGTCCGGGCGGAAGATGACCATGTCATCCAGTTCGCTGTTGGCGATCTCGATGCGGCCCTTGATCAGGTCGTCGAACACCACCGTGCCTTCCAGCGGGTTCCTGAAGCGGATGACGCGGTTCGGGTCGTCCTTGAACGGCAGGCCCAGGTCGCGCGCGGCGCCGTTGTAGCGCGGCTTTTCCTGCCGGGCCATCGCGGCCTCGCGCATGGCGTCCAGTTCTTCCTTGGTCTCGTAGGCGTAGTACGCCTTGCCCGATGCGATCAGTTGCTCGGCCACTTCCCTGTACCGGGCGACGCGATCGGTCTGGTAGATCGGGCCTTCGTCGTAGTCCAGGCCCAGCCAGTCCATCGCTTCGAGAATGGCATCAATCGCCGCCTGGGTGCTGCGCTCGCGGTCGGTGTCCTCGATGCGCAGCACGAACTCGCCGCCGCGGTGGCGGGCCTCCAGCCAGCAGTACAGCGCGGTGCGGGCGCCACCGATGTGCAGATAGCCGGTGGGACTGGGGGCGAAGCGGGTGCGGCAGGCCATGACATAACCGATAGATGGAATCGGCCCATTTTACCGCGTATGGCACTGCAAGCCCCTCTCTCTCCGGGAGAGGGGGTGGGGCGAAGCCTTCGCGCTGTCTGGATGCGCCAGGCTTCGCCCGCCCCCTCATCCGGCGCTTCGCGCCACTTTCTCCCGGCGGGAGAAGAAAAGATCAGGGCTTGCGCACCACCAGCTCGCCACGCACCTCGGTGCCGTCGGACAGGCCCAGCTGCAAGGGCACGCGCTGGCCTTCCTGCAGGGGGCCGGCGCCGTCCATCAGCATCAGGTGCAGGCCACCGGGCTTGAGCTCGACGCCCTTCCCGGCCGCCACCGGCAGGCGTTCGATCTCGCGCATGCGGCTGACGCCATCGACCAGGGTGGTCTCGTGCAGGGACACATCCTTGAACGCCGCGCTGCGCACCGAAGTCACCGCCACGTCCGCCTTGCAGGCGTTGTCGATGCGGCCGAAGCCGCCGGCCATATGCGCCATCGCCGGGAAGCGGATCCAGCCCTCGCTCAGGCGCACGCAGGTGGATTCGGCCGCCTGCGCGGTAACGGTGGCCACGAAGCTCGCAGCCACCAACAGTACGCACGCGAATGGTTTGGTTATCATCGGACCCTCGACTCCCTGCCGTAATTCGAGGCCGCAGCATGACAACGCTCATCGACACGATCAACCACGGCCCCATCCGCGAACTGCGGCTGGCGCGGCCGCCGGTCAACGCGCTGGATACCGAACTGTGCCGCGCGCTCATCGCTGCGATGAACCAGGCCATGGCCGATGACGTGCAGGGCGTGGTGCTGTCCGGCAGCGAGCGCGTCTTCACCGGCGGCATGGACGTACCCTGCCTGCTGCGCCATGGCGAAGACCGGCAGCGGCTGATGGACAGCTGGCAGGCCTTCTTCGGCGCGGCGCGCACGCTGGCCGAAAGCCGTATCCCCGTCGTGGCCGCGCTGACCGGGCATTCCCCGGCCGGCGGCTGCGTGCTGGCGCTGTGCTGCGATTACCGGGTGATGGCGCGCAGCGTCGATCCGGCCAAACCCTATGTGATAGGGCTGAACGAGGTGCAGGTCGGCCTGGTCGCGCCCGAAGGCATCCAGCGGCTGATGCGGCGCGTGGTCGGCACGCACCGCGCCGGCGTACTGCTGGCCGGCGGGCAACTGGTCAGCGCCGAGCGCGCGCTGGAGATCGGGCTGGTGGACGAACTGGCCGACGGCGCCGCCGCCGTGGCCGCGCAGGCCATCGCCTGGCTGCAGGCGCAGTTGAAACTGCCGCGCCAGCCGATGTTGCTGACCCGCGCCATCGCCCGTGCCGACCTGCACGAGGCGATGCAGCCGCAGCACATCCAGCTGGAGCGCTTCGTCGAGGCCTGGTACTCGCCCGATGCGCAGGCCGCACTGCAGGCGCTGGCGGCGAAGCTGGGCAAAGCCTGAGGCTTCGGCGACGAACCTGCGCGGGAGCGGCGTGAGCGCGACGGGACCTGTCCGGGAAAGCCTCGCCGCGATTGAGGCCGCCCCTGCAACGGCGGCAGGACGGCATCGGCGGCACGGGCTGCACCGCATGGCCGCCCGGCCCCGCCCGCTATAATCGCGGCCTGTCGAAACCCAGGCCCGCCGTCTTGTCCTCCAACGCCGACCCCGTGGTACCCGAACTGATCGACCTGCTGTCGCTGGAGCGGCTGGAGGACAACCTGTTCCGGGGCCAGAGCCGCGACATCGGCACCAAGTACGTGTTCGGCGGGCAGGTGCTGGGCCAGGCGCTGGCCGCCGCCCAGGCCACCATCGGCAACGGCCGCCACGTGCACTCGCTGCACGCCTACTTCCTGCGCGCCGGCAACATCGACCACCCGATCATCTACGACGTGGACCGCACCCGCGACGGCGGCAGCTTCTCGGTGCGACGGGTCACCGCGATCCAGCACGGCAAGGTGATCTTCTTCTGCGCGGCCTCGTTCCAGCAGGCCGAACACGGCGCCGAGCACCAGCACAAGATGCCTGAAGTGCCGCAGCCGGAAGACATCGAACCCAACCGCCCGCTGCCGCCGGAGGTGCTGGAGCGCCTGCCGGTGAAGGTACAGCGCTGGCTCTCGCGCGGCGGCCCGTTCGAGTTCCGCCATGTATACCCGCGCGATGAACTCAACCCGCCCAAGCGCCCGCCCTACCACCAGGTGTGGATGCGCCTGAACGAACGCGTCGGCGACGCGCCGGAACTGCACCAGGCGCTGCTCGCCTACGCCTCGGATTTCCACCTGCTGGGCACCGCCACCTTCCCGCACGGCATCAGCTACTACCAGCCGCACGTGCAGATGGCCTCGCTCGACCATGCCATCTGGTTCCACCGCCCGTTCCGCGTGGACGACTGGCTGCTGTACTCGCTCGACAGCCCCAGCGCGCAGGATGCGCGCGGCCTGGCGCGCGGCCAGTTCTTCACCCGCGAAGGCGTGCTGGTGGCCAGCACCGCGCAGGAAGGACTGATCCGCGTAGCGCCGCCGGCCACCGGCGAAGGCGGCGGAGAGTAAGCATGCGCAAGATCTTCACCAGCCAGCGCGTGGAGAACGCCGAAGGCGTGGCCAACATGCTGCGCGAAGCCGGCATCGAAGTACGCCTGACCAACGGTCGTTCGTACCACAGCAAGCGCCGTGGCCAATTCAGCTACCTGGACAGGAAGAACGACGCGCAGCTGCCGACGGTCTGGGTGGTACGCGCCGACGACCAGCCGCGCGCCCGCGAGATCCTGCGCGACGCGCGCCTGCTCGATACCACCCGCCGCGACCATCCGGTCGCCGAGTACGCCTTCCGCGACGCGCCGGCGCAGTCCAACAGCCGCGGCTGGGCCTGGCGCATCCGCATCGCGCTGCTGCTGGTGATCGCCGGCGTGGCGCTGGTGGTCGTGCTGCGCCATCGCGGCACACAGGTACCGCCCCCCGTACCGGCTCCGCAGGTGCAACCGGCGCCGGGCCAGGACGGCGAGGACGGCTTCCGCGTGCGCATCCAGCCCCGCGATCCCGCGCCCGCCCCGGCTCCGCCGCCGACACCCTGATCCGCAACGTGGCGGTCACATCGGCCGGCGGCCTCCGTCCTGCCCTGCAGACCAACGGGAGCCGCCCATGACCGCCACCACGCTCGAATCCCTGCTCCATCACGAACTGCCCGCCGCCCGCGGCGGCTGCGCGCAGTCCTATGGGCGCATCGTGGTCGCCTGCCAGAACACGGTGACCGCGATCGCCCTGGCCATCACCCGCGACGTGCAGGCCAGCGAGGACATCGCCCAGGAAGCCTTCATCAAGGCCTGGCAGCAGCTCAACCAGCTCAACAACGCGGCCAGCTTCCTGCCCTGGCTGCGGCAGATCACCCGCAACCTGGCCCGCGACTGGCTGCGCGCCAACCGCAACCGCCCGCTCAGCGGCGAAGCGGCGGAGATCGCCATCGGCATGGCCGCCGACCCCACGCCCGGCGCCGCCGAGGCGATGGCGCGCGTGGAAGAGGAGCTGGCCGCCGAGGAAATCATCTCCGCCCTGCCCGAGGACAGCCGCGAGGCGCTGCTGCTGTTCTACCGCGAAGGGCAGAGCTCGCAGCAGGTCGCCGCCCTGCTGGGCCTGAGCGACGCGGCGGTGCGCAAGCGCCTGTCGCGCGCCCGCGCCACCGTGCGCGAGGAGATGCTGAGCCGCTTCGGCGAATTCGCGCGCAGCAGTGCGCCAGGCACCGCGTTCGCCGCGGCGATCGGCTCGCTGTTGATGGTGGCCGCACCGGGCACCGCCAGCGCGGTGGTGATCGGCAGCAGCGCCGGCCTGGCCGGCGCCGGCAAGCTGGGTGCCGGCAGCATGGGCGCCGCCGTCAGCGGTGGCGCGGCCGGCGGCTCGCTGGGCATGCTCGCCAACACGCTGATGGCCGACGGCTTCCATCTCGGGCTGGTGCTGGGCGCCACCATCGGCGGCACCGCCGCGGCCTGGCTGGGCGGGCTGTACCTGCTGCGCTACGCCGAATCGGCCGGCGAACGCGCCCAGGTGCAGCGCTTCATGCGCCTGCATACCGCCACCGCCGCCGTTTTCTGCGGCAGCACGCTGCTGGCGGTGGTCCTGCGTGTGGGGCTGGTCGCGTCCCTGGCGACGCTGGCGCTGGGCATGTGCGCGATCAACTACCAGTATCTGGTGACGCTGCCGCGGATCATGGGGCCGATGCTCGCCCGCGACGCCGCCCGCCACGGACGCAGCGGCCCCAGCCGCGTTTACAACAGCCTGTTCGGCCGCAGCGCGGTGGTCGCAACCAGCGCGCTGGCCATCGCCGCGGTGCTGTTCGTGCTGCTCAAACGCTGAAAGCGCCCCTCCTGCCGCGGGTCCAGTGGACGAAAAAGCAACGCCCCGCCAGCCGGCGGGGCGTTCTTTCATCGACGAGGGTCGCGGTTACTTCGCCGCCGGTGACGGCATCGGGCGCGGCCCGTGCGATCCCATCTTGGCGCGCGCGGCCTCCAGTTCGGCCGGGCTCAGCTTGCCGTCCTTGTCGGTGTCGGCATTGCGGAACCACTCCTCGCGGCGCTGCTTGGCCCGCGCCTCGCGGTCGGCCTGGTCGATGAAGCCGTCCTTGTTGACGTCCATGCGCTCGAAGAAAGCCTGGTACTCGGCGGCGCTGACGCGGCCGTCGTGGTTGCTGTCCATCGCCCGCAGGAAGCCCTGGCCGCCATGCCCGCGATGGTGACGGCCCATGCCGCGGTGGCCATCGCCGCCACGGGCATGCCAGCGCGGCATCTCGTCGCGCGACAGCTTGCCGTCCTTGTTCTTGTCCAGTTCGTCGAAACGCTGCGCCAGGCGCGGGTTGGCGGCGGCTTCCTGGCGGTCGATCACGCCATCGCCATTGGAATCCAGCCGCGCCGGGGCCGGCTTCTGCGCCGGTGCAGGCGCGGTGGCGGCCAAGGCGACGCCGGTGGCGGAGGCGGCCATCAGCACGGCCAGCAGGATCAGGGGTTTGCGGTGGGTCATGGGTCTGGCTCCAGTGGTGGATGATCGGGCGCATCGCTGCGCCTTGGTGACATCAACGCGCCAGCACCCGGCGCGTTGACCGCCTGCCGGACACATTCATCGGGCGGACAGCCGCAGGTGCCGGCGAACGCCCCCGTCAGCCGGTTCGGGGCCGGAGCGGATGCGTCGTGCCGCCAGCGATCCTGCGGGGCCCGCAGGCGCACGATCTGAGAACGCGTGCCGCTATGCTTGCCGCCATGGCTTTGCACGGCGACTCCAACGAAGAACTGCGCCTGTTCCAGACCGGCGAACACCCGTGCGGCTATTTCCCCGAGCGGCGCGCGCGCGATCTCGTGCTCGACCCGCAGGACAGCCGGCTCGGCGAGCTGTACCCGATGGCGTTGGGCTGGGGCTTCCGCCGCTCCGGCGACCTGGTCTACCGGCCGCATTGCCAGCAGTGCCGCGCCTGCGTACCGGTACGGGTGCCGGTGGAGCGCTTCACGCCCGACCGCAGCCAGCGCCGCTGCCTGGCACGCAACGCCGGCCTGGAATGCCGCGTACTGCCGGCCGAGCGCACCGACGAGCAGTTCGCGCTGTACCGGCGCTACCTCGCCGCGCGCCATGCCAAGGGCGGCATGGACGACCACGGCCCGCACGAGTTCGATCAGTTCCTGATCGGCGGCTGGTCGCACGGACGTTTCCTCGAGATCCGCACCCCGGGCCGCGACGGCCAGCGCGGGCGGCTGCTGGGCGTCGCCGTCACCGATGTCACCCGGTTGGGGTTGTCGGCGGTCTACACGTTCTTCGATCCCGACGAGCGCGCGCGCGGCCTGGGCACCTACGCGATCCTGCAGCAGATCGACTGGGCACGACGCGCCGGCCTGCCCCATCTGTACCTGGGCTACTGGATCGATGGCCACCGCAAGATGGACTACAAGCGCCGCTACCGGCCGCTGGAATGTTTCGATGGCCGGCACTGGCGGGAAGACGCCGGGTAATGCCGGCCGCCCCGGGAAGCCCCCCCCCGGAGCGATTTCTGCACCGCCCGGCAATAGGCCGGGGCACCGCCACGGACGGCGGCGACGGATCATTGCCGGCGCTACCTGAAGTCCCTGCATCGGCTGCCGACCCGCTGCAATGCCGGTTTCATCGACGCAGTGCGAGAATGCCGCCATGAACAGATACTTCCTGCCCCTGGCCCTGACGATGCTCTGCGCCGCCTGCACCAGCACCGCCCCCGCCACCCCGGACACGCCCGCGGCCACCGCGCAGCTGCGGCTGGCGACCTACAACACCTCGCTGTATTCGGACGACGCCGGCGGCCTGATCCGCGAGCTGGAAGGCGACAGTCCCCACGCGCGCAAGATCGCCGCGGTGCTGCAGCGGATCCGCCCGGACCTGGTGCTGCTCAACGAATTCGATTTCGACGACGCCCATCGCGCCGCCGACCTGTTCCAGCAGCGTTATCTGGAAGCGCCGCAGGCCGGCGGCGGCGACGCGCTGCGCTATCCCTACCGTTACCTTGCCCCGGTCAATACCGGCGTGCCCAGCGGGCTGGACCTGGACAACAACGGCACGGTCGGCGGCCAGGGCCGCGAGCGCGGCAACGACGCCTGGGGCTACGGCCTGCACCCGGGCCAGTACGGCATGCTGGTGCTGTCCAGGTATCCGATCGACACCGCGGCCGTGCGCAGCTTCCAGATGCTGAAGTGGAGCGCGATGCCCGGCGCGATCCGCCCGCTCGACCCGGACACCGGCAAGCCGTTCTGGAACGACGTGGTCTGGTCGCAGCTGCGGCTTTCGTCCAAGTCGCACTGGGACGTGCCGGTGCGCACGCCGCTGGGCACGGTGCACGTGCTGGCCTCGCACCCGACGCCGCCGGTGTTCGACGGCAGGGAAAAGCGCAACGCCGCGCGCAACCACGACGAACTGCGGCTGTGGAAGGAATATCTCGACGGCGGCGACGCGCCATGGCTGTGCGACGACCAGGGCCGCTGCGGCGGATTGGCGGCGGACGCGCGTTTCGTCATCGTCGGCGACCTCAACAACGACCCGGTGGACGGCGATGGCCGCCACGACGCCATCCTCGAACTGCTCGAACACCCGCGCGTGCTGCGCTACCCGACCCCGAGCAGCGTCGGCGGCGAGCAGACCAGCCTGGCCTATGCGGAGAAGGGCATCGTGCGCCGCGGCGCGCCGCAGCATGCCACCGGCGACTTCGGCCCGCGCTCGGGCACGTTGCGGCTGGATTACGTACTGCCCTCTACCGGCTTCAGCCACCTCGGCAGCGGCGTGTTCTGGCCGGCCGAAGGCAGTACGGACGCGAAGATCGCCGACGGCAGCGACCATCATCTGGTGTGGGTGGACGTGCGCTGATCGTCCGCTCGATGCAATGAAAAACGCCGGCGACTGCCGGCGTTTTTCGTTTCGCTGCGGGAGCGCATCTCGGCGCGCGATGCGGCATTGCCGGTAAAGCCGCCTGCGCGGCAAACCACGTATCTACGACCTTCTGCTCGACGTGCCGGGACATTGCCGGAGCGCGCTCGCGCGGTTGCCCCAATCAAAAGCGTCCAGGGCGATCGTGGATGAATCCGCTCCAACAGGCGCAGCTGCTCCGGGAATGCTCCAGCGGGGCCATGCCCCGCTCTACAGGAACGATCGAAGCGCTCCGCAGCGCCCGGCACTGCCCGGCGTGACTTGGCCGGGCATGCTCCAGCAGGGCGGCGCCCCGCCCTACAGGGGCATCAGCGCAGCTCGATGCCGATGGCCGCGGCCGCTTCGCGGGCGATCGCGCGGGCCTGGTCCACGTCCGCCGCGCGCGCCAGGGTGACGCCGACGCGGCGCTGGCCCTGCACCACCGGCTTGCCGAACAGGCGCAGCGCGGTATCCGGCGTGCGCAGCGCGGCATCGACACCGCTGAAGAACGGCACGCCATTGCCCTGCGCCAGCATCGCGCACGACGCCGCCGGACCGTGGCGACGGATGGTCCCGCCGTCGCCAGCACCGACCGGCAGGCCGAGGATGGCGCGCGCGTGCAGCGCGAATTCGCTCAGTTCCTGCGAGGCCAGCGTCACCAGCCCGGTGTCGTGCGGGCGCGGGCTGACTTCGCTGAACCACACTTCGTCGCCCTTCACGAAGAACTCCATGCCGAACACCCCCCAGCCGCCGAGGTCCCCGGCGATGGCGCACGCCACCTCCTGCGCGC
The DNA here is from genome assembly GCF_029959705.1 of Stenotrophomonas sp. PS02297. Classification (NCBI taxonomy): domain Bacteria; kingdom Pseudomonadati; phylum Pseudomonadota; class Gammaproteobacteria; order Lysobacterales; family Lysobacteraceae; genus Stenotrophomonas; species Stenotrophomonas sp. PS02297. The sequence continues at coordinate 92,869 of NZ_JASCOS010000003.1, forward strand.
GCTCCAGCGCCTTGGCCGACATCGGCTGCGGCTGCCAGCTCTCGCGGTAATCGCCATCCTTCTGCAGGTGGCCGATCGGGTCGCAGAACGAGGTGCCGCCGGCGTGGCGCACGGTCAGCAGGGTGATTTCGTAGTCGAAATCGATGAAGCCTTCGACGATGCAGCGCCCGGCACCGGTGCGGCCACCGGTCTGTGCATAGTCCCAGGCCGGGCCGATGTCGGCGGCGCCGCGCACGGTGCTCTGGCCCTTGCCCGAGGACGACATCACCGGCTTGACCACGCACGGCAAGCCGATGGCGGCTACCGCGTCGCGGTATTCGGCTTCGGTATCGACGAAGCGGTAGGGCGAGGTCGGCACGCCCAGGGTTTCGGCGGCGAGCCGGCGGATGCCTTCGCGGTCCATGGTCAGGCGCGCGGCGCGCGCGGTCGGGATCACCCGCAGGCCCTGCCCGGCCTCCAGCTCCACCAGGGTCTGGGTATGGATGGCCTCGATCTCGGGTACCACCAGGTGCGGCTGTTCGCCTGCGATCACCGCGCGCAGCGCGGCCGGGTCGAGCATGTCGATCACATGGCTGCGGTGCGCGACCTGCATCGCCGGTGCATCCGCATAGCGGTCCACGGCGATCACTTCCACGCCGAAACGCTGCAGTTCGATCGCCACTTCCTTGCCCAGTTCGCCCGAACCGAGCAGCAGAACGCGGGTAGCGGAGGGAGACAGCGGGGTACCGAGCGTCGTCATCGGGCAGGTCCAGGCGAGGAGAAAGGGCCGCACATTCTAGCCATCCGCCCGCAGCCGCCCGGTACTTGCAACCTGATATCAATTTGATATCTTTTCTCCAACCACCACGGAAGACGTGCCATGAAAGAGAAGTCCCTCGGGTCCCTGCCCGGCATCCCCACCCTGCTCGGCTCGCTGGTCCTGATGCTGGCCGGCGTCGCCGCCCTCATCTTCGCGGTGGTGCTCACCAAGTCCGGCAGCGGTGGGGGTGGCGCGATGGCCGGGGGCGGCATCGCGCTCCTGCTCGCCGGGCTGCTCCTCAGCAGCGGCCTGTACATGGTCCAGCCCAACCAGGCCGCGGTGCTGAGCCTGTTCGGCAAGTACGTGGGCACGGTCAAGGACAACGGCCTGCGCTGGAACAACCCCTTCCTGACCAAGAAGAAGGTCAGCCAGCGCGTGCGCAACTTCGAGAGCGGCAAGCTCAAGGTCAACGAGCTGGACGGCTCGCCCATCGAGATCGCCGCGGTGATCGTGTGGCAGGTGGTGGACGCCTCCGAGGCGGTCTACAACGTCGACGACTACGAGAGCTTCGTGCACATCCAGTCCGAATCGGCGCTGCGCGCGATGGCCACCAGCTACCCCTACGACCAGCACGAGGAAGGGCAGCTGTCGCTGCGCAGCCACGCCAGCGAGATCTCCCAGCACCTGAAGGACGAACTGGCCGAGCGCCTGGCCGATGCCGGCGTGCAGGTACTGGACGCGCGCATCAGCCACCTCGCATACGCCCCGGAAATCGCCCAGGCGATGCTGCAGCGGCAGCAGGCCAACGCGGTGATCGCCGCGCGCCAGCGCATCGTCGCCGGCGCGGTGGGCATGGTCGAGATGGCGCTGGCCGAACTGCAGAAGAGCGGCGTGGTGCAGCTGGACGAAGAACGCAAGGCGCAGATGGTCGGCAACCTGCTCACCGTGCTGTGCTCGGACCGCGGCACCCAGCCGGTGGTCAATACCGGTTCGCTGTATTGAAGGCAACGCAATGAATGACGTGATCGCCCCGCTGATTCTTGCCGCCACCGGCCTGCCGGCGCTGTTCATCGCCGCATGGAGCGGCCGTGGCGGCAGCGCCCACGCGCGCGGTACCGGCCTGCGCTGGGCGCTGATCGCGCTGTGCGCCTTCATCGCCGCCATTGCGCTGTATTTCTTCGGCGGCCACCGCGGCGCCGCGATGGCCATCGGCATCGGCTTCGCCGTGGCAGCCAACGTACTGGTGGTGTCGATGGTGCTGCACCTGCGCCGCGGCGATACCGGAGCGGCACGAAAGTGAGCGAGAAAAAGGCCTATCCGCTGCGCATCAACGCCGACGTCCTGGCGGCGGCGCAGCGCTGGGCCGACGACGAACTGCGCAGCCTCAACGCGCAGATCGAGTACGTGATACGCGACGCCCTGCGCAAGGCCGGGCGGCTCCCCGCACCGAAGAACGAGTCCAACGAGGAAGAACCATGAACAAGCAATGGAAGTATCTCGTCGTCGAACTGAAGACCAGCCTGATGGGTGGCTTCAAGATGGAAACGCTGCAGGAAGAACTGGACAAGCAGGGCCGGCTCGGCTGGGAACTGGTCAACGTGGTGCATTCCATGCCCGGCTATTCCTCGCCGACCCTGCTGTTCAAGAGGGAAGCCTGAGATGAAGCGCCTGCTGGCATGGATCGCAGGCATGGCGATCGCAGTCTCGGCCACCGCATCCGCCGCCGAGGCCCCCGCCGCGCTGGCCATGCGCCTGCTCGACCAGCTCGACGCGGGCCAGTATGAAGCGGCCGAGGCCTCGTTCTCGCCGCAGATGAAGGCCGCGGTGCCCGCCGCCAAGCTCAAGGCCGTGTGGGAGTCGCTGCCCGCGCAGATGGGGGCGGCCGGGAAGCGTGGCGCGGCGGAAACCAGCCAGGCCGATGGCTTCCGCATCGTCGTCATTCCGCTGGAATACGCGCACGGCGGCCTGCTGGCGCGGGTGGTGCTGGACCAGGACGACCGCATCGCCGGCTTCCTGGTGCAGCCGGCGCCACCGCCGCCGCCCCCGCCGGTCACCGATGCCGGCGTCATCGAACAGGCCGTCACCCTGCCCGCGCCGGTCTCGGGCAAGCCCGGGCTGCCGTGCACGCTGACCCTGCCCAAGGGCAAGGGCCCGTTCCCGGCGGTGGTGCTGGTACATGGATCGGGGCCGCAGGACCGCGACGAGACCATCGGCGCCAACCGCCCCTTCCTCGACATCGCGCGCGGCCTCGCCGCGCACGGCATCGCCTCGCTGCGCTACGACAAGCGCACGCAGGCGCGGCCGCAGGATTTCCGCGACGGCATCGGCATCGACGGCGAGACCATCGACGATGCCGTGGCGGCGGTTGCCGCGCTGGCCGGCAATGCCGGCATCGACCATCGGCACATCTACGTTCTTGGCCACAGCCAGGGCGGGCTGCTCGCCGGCCGCATCGCCGGGAACAGCCAGGGCAAGGTGGCGGGCCTGATCCTGCTGGCCGCACCCGCGCGCCCGATCCTGGATCTGCTCGGCGAACAGAACCGTTACATGGCCAATCTCGACGGCAGCGTCAGCGCCGAAGAGCAGGCGCACCTGGATGCGCTGGACGCGGCCATCGCCAAGGTCCGCCAGGATCCCGAGGCCAGGCTGCTGGAACTGCCCGGCCGTTACTGGCAGCAACTGGAACAGGTCGATCCCGTGGCCGATGCGCGCGACAGCGGGCTGCCGGTGCTGCTGTTGCAGGGCGGCCGCGACTTCCAGGTGATCGATGCCGACTGGCAGCGCTGGAAGCACGGCCTGCAGGGGCCGCGCTACCGCTTCCACCTCTATCCCGCGCTCAACCATCTCGGCATCGCCGGCGAAGGCAAGGGCACTCCGGACGAATACGGGAAGCCCGGCCATGTCGATGCCACGCTGATCGACGACATCGCCCGCTGGATGAAGGCGCAGCCATGAATCCGCACACGGCGGCGCCGTCGTGGAAGATCGACCTGAAGATGGCCGGCGTGCTCGCGCTGGCCGCGGCGCTGGCTACGGCCGGCCTGTTCCCCTACCTGCTGCAGCTCATGCCGGAAAAGCTGGCGCCCATTCCACTGCCGCTGCCGGCGCTGGTGGCTGCACAGTCGCTGCAGGCGTTCGTGCTGCTTGGCGCGCTGTCGCTGCTGGGCCTGCGCATGGGCCACCGGCTCGGCCTGGGCGCTCCGTTGCTGCGGCGCTGGTGCGGCGGCGACAGCGGCGGCGTGCAGCGCCCTGCGCCGCTGCAGGCCATCCTGCTGGGCGGCGTGTCGGGCGTGGTCGTCCTGCTGTGCACGCAATGGATCGACCCCTGGCTGCCGGCGATGCTCAATCCGCCGCCCCCCATCCCTGCCGGACAGTCGGCGCTCAACGGCCTGCTGGCCTCGTTCTACGGCGGCATCGCCGAAGAACTGCAGCTGCGCCTGTTCCTGATGACGCTGATGCTGTGGGTCGCCACCCGCCTGCGCCGGCGGGTACCCGGCAATGCGGGTTTCCATGTCGCCATCGTGCTGGCCGCCGTACTGTTCGGCGTCGGCCACCTGCCCGCGGCCGCGCAGCTCTGGGGCCTGGATGCCATCGTCGTGCTGCGCACCCTCACCCTGAACGCACTGGTCGGCATCGTCTGCGGCTGGCTGTACTGGCGACGCGGGCTGGAGATGGCGATGCTCGCCCATTTCAGCGCCGACATCGTGCTGCACGTGCTGGCGCCCCTGCTGGGGGCCGGCGCGCCATGACTATTCCGGGAGGAATCCACGCAATGCCGACCGCAACCCAAACACTGAAGGACTACCCCGTCGCCGCGCCCACCGGCATGCCGATGCTGGTCCTGTGGGCAATCCTGCTGGCGGCGATCGGGCTGCCGCTGGCCTTGATGCTCGGCGACAAGGGCGTGGCGTATCTGGCGAGCGCCCGCGCGTGGCTGGGTCCGGCGCTGGTGTCGCTGACCGGCGTGGCGGTGAGCCTGGCCTACCTGCGCCGGCGCATCACGCTCGATGCCGGTGGCCTGACCATCCGCTCCACGTTCTATACCAGGACCGTCGCCCTCGGCTCCCTGCGGCTGGAACGCGCCCGCGTCGTCGACCTGGCCGAACACGGGGGGCTGAAGCCGGCGATCAAGACCAATGGCTACGGCCTGCCCGGCTTCCGCTCGGGCCACTACCGCATGCGCGACGGCAGCAAGGCGTTCTGCCTGATCACCGACAACAGCCGCGTACTGGCGCTGCCGCTGCGCGACGGCAGCCTGGTGCTGCTCAGTCCCGAACAACCGCGGCAGCTGCTGCAGCAACTGGAACAACTGGCCGGTACCGGCCACCGCGATTAAGCTGGCCGCATGCGCCCCGCTCCACGCCTGCTGCTCAACACCCCCGACATCGAACTGTGGCCCGGCGGCCTGCTGCGCGCGCGCAGCAGCCACGACGCGCGCCTGCTCGCGCGCGCGCAGGCGGTGCTGCGCCGCAAGCGCGACGGCCGCTATCTGGCGGCACGGGTGCCGGAAGGGCTGATGCCGATGGTCGAACGCCTGGCCCGTGAACCCGGCATCGAAGCGGCGCTGCGGCGCCTGGACGACCCGCTGCTCCGCCGCGGCCCGCCCGCGGAAACACCGCTGCCGCTGGATCGCCTCAACGAACGCCTGCACCGTCTCGGACTGGACGAAGGCTATGCCGACGCCAGCGGCCTGCCGCTGGTCGCCGAACCTTCCTGCTTGTATTTCGCCGGCCTGGACCGCTATCGCCGCGCCCTGTGGCTGACCCGCGCCGCCGCGCGCGCCTGGCAGCGCCTGCGCGGTGCCGCCGCGGCCGACGGCATCGCGCTGGATGCGATCTCCGGCTACCGCAGCCACGACTACCAGCTGGGCATCTTCGAGCGCAAGCTCGCGCGCGGCCTGAGCGTGGCGGAGATCCTCACCGTCAATGCCGCGCCCGGCTATAGCGAACACCACGGCGGCAACGCGCTGGACATCGGCACGCCCGGCGAACCACCGGCGGAAGAGTCGTTCGAGCGCACCCCCGCCTTCGCCTGGCTGCAGGCACATGCGGACGACTTCGGCTTCCACATGAGCTATCCCCGCGACAATCCGCACGGCATCGTCTACGAGCCCTGGCACTGGTGCCACGCGGCCGGCACCTGAACGCGAACGAGGCCCCGAAGGATCGCAAAACGGTTGCACCCACGCGCAGCCATGGCCGCAGGCAGCGCGGCGCCCCTGCCACGAACGAGCATGAACAAGGACGAGACCATGAGCGATTCCAATCCCTATACGCCGCCCACCACATCCGTCTCCGGGCATGAAGCCCGCCCCGCCGAGCGGCAGATACCGGAAACCATCGCCGCGCCGATCCGCCATGGCTGGATCGCCGCCTGCGTGTCGTGCGCCATGACCCTGCTGGCCACGCTCCTGTCACTGCGCCAGAGCGGCGACAAGGCCGCTTTCAGCGCCTTCAACCTCATCGACGTCGGCCTCATCGCCCTGTTGGCATTCGGCATCCGCAGGCGCAGCCGGAGCGCGGCGACCTTCATGCTGGCCTATTTCGTGCTGTCCAAGGTCCTGATCATGCAGCAGACCGGCCAACCCACCGGCATCGTGTTCGGGCTGGTGTTCGCGATCTTCTACTTCCGCGCCATGACCGCGACCTTCCGCTACCACCGCTTCGTGAAGGAATGGAAGCGCAACCCACCCGTTCCCGGGCCGGCCCTCAGCGAGAACCCGCTCTTTGCGCCTTCCGGGAACAAGCGCGAGCCCTAGCGCGCATCCCGGCCGCATCCGCTTCGTCGCCGCGTCAGTCCTGCGAACGGTTGGTCTTCACGCCGCCGGCCTCCGCGAAATCGGCGATCCGCCACAGGTACAGGCTGGCCCAGGTCCGGTACGGCCCCCAGCGTTCGCCGCGGACCAGCAGTTCGCGCGGCGTCGGCATCGCCGCGCCGCCATCGACCCGCTGCGCGCCCTTGCGGATGCCAAGGTCGTCGACCGGCAGGATGTCGGGCCGGCCGAGCCGGAACATCAGCATCATTTCCACCGTCCAGCGGCCAATGCCGCGGATCGGCACCAGCGCCTCGACGATGGCGTCGTGGTGCATCCACGCCATCTGCCGGGTCGAAGGGATTTCCCCGGCCTGCTCGCGCCGCGCCAGGTCGCGCAGCGCCAGCGCCTTGTTGCCGGAAACGCCACAGGCGCGCAGGCCGGCATCATCGATGCAGCCCAGCGTATCGGCATGCAGGCGCGCACTGCCGATCGCCGCTTCCACCCGCCCGACGATGGTCGAGGCCGCCTTGCCGCTGAGCTGCTGGAACAGGATCGCGCGCGCCAGCGCATCGACCGGATCGAACGGGCGACGCCACCCCGGCGGCACTTCCAGGGGGCCCACGCGCCGGATCCAGCCGGCCAGGCGCCGGTCGCGCCGCTGCAGGTGCGCCAGCGCCTGCTCCACGTCGAAGCCACGCACGTGCCGGGGCATCGGCTCTACCGCTTCAGCGCGCTGAGCGCCAGCAGCACCCAGCCGGCCATCAGCGCGGTACCGCCGGCTGGCGCCAGCCGCGTCGGCCACAACCCCAGCGCGCCGCCGGCCACGCTGCCGGAGAACAACAGCACCCCCAGCAGCAGCACGTACAGCGCCGTGCGCCCGGCCGCGTTCAACGATGCCGGGCCAAGCACCGCGAGCACCGCGCCATGGCCGAAGGCATACAGCGCGGCAGTATCGAGATGGGATTGCGCCAGCGGATCGCTCACCGCATGCGAGGCATAGGCGGACAATCCCACCGCGGCCGCCGCCAGCAAGGCTCCGCAGAACGCCAGCAGCGACGGCTTGCGCACCCTCCGTTCCAGTCCAAGCATCATCATCCCCCGGTTGGTCGGCCGCAGCAGCGCGGCCCATGATCGCCCGGACGCTGATCGCATCGCCCGCCTGTACGCGCGTCCGCTTGTCGCCAGGCAGGGAGGCAACAAAAAACGCGCCGCTGTAGGCGGCGCGTTTTCTGTGCATCACTTCATTGCTTTGCGCGACGGGCCGGTTACTTGACCGACCAGTACACGTTGTAGGTACCGTCGGTGGTGAAGGCCTTGTCC
>NZ_JASCOS010000040.1:0-28510 GCF_029959705.1 Stenotrophomonas sp. PS02297
GAGCAGGCCAGGCGCGCGGCCGACGTGGTCGATACCGCCATCTTCGACAAGTTCCCGCTGGTCGACGGCCTCAAGCCGATGAACGACGACCTGACCGAGCTGGTGCTCAACCGCACCTGGCGCCCGGCCCTGTCGGTGACCGGCATCGGCGGCATGCCGCCGCTGGAGTCGGCCGGCAACGTGCTGCGCCCGGAAACCTCGGTGAAGCTGTCGCTGCGCCTGCCGCCGACCGCCAACGGCAAGGCCTGCGGCGAGCTGCTGAAGGAAGCGCTGCTGCGTGACCCGCCGAACGGCGCGCACGTGACCCTGGACCTGGAAAAGGCCTCCACCGGCTGGAACGCCCCGGCGATGGCGCCGTGGCTGGAGCAGTCCATCGACGACGCCAGCCAGGCCTTCTTCGGCAAGCCGGCGATGTACATGGGCGAAGGCGGCTCGATCCCGTTCATGGGCATGCTGGGTGAGAAGTTCCCGGGCGCCCAGTTCATGATTACCGGCGTGCTCGGCCCGCACTCCAATGCGCACGGCCCGAACGAGTTCCTGCACATCCCGATGGGCAAGCGCGTCACCTCCTGCGTGTCCAAGGTGCTGTTCGACCACCACGCGGCCAGCCTGCGCGGCGAGACCAGCGGCTCGCCCGTGGCGGCCGACAGCGGCACCCGCCACGGCGGCCACGGCTGCTGCTGAGCGGCGCGATGACGACGCAGCCTGGCCTTGCTAGGCTGCGTTTTTCCTTGAGGCGGGCGGGCACATGAGCGGACTGTTTGGCAGCGACAGCTGGCTGTACATCATCCTGGTCGGCTTCGTGGTCGGCCTGCTCGGACGTTTCTTCATGCCCGGCAACAACCGCATGGGCTGCCTGCTGACCATCGTGCTGGGCATTGCCGGCGCGGTGTCCGCCGGCTGGTTCGGCCGCGAAATGGGCTGGTACGCGGCCGGGCAACCGGCAGGCTTCGTCGGCGCCATCATCGGCGCCATCGCCTTGCTGGCACTGTTGCGGCTGGTCAGCGGCAAGCGCTGAACGCCCCACCTTTTCCCAAAGAATTCGGGGAGGCCACGAGGGCGCCGGCGCCCCGTGGCCGGCCCACTGGTACCTGCGAGCACGCTCCACCGATGACCCTGGATATTTCCCTCGAACCGCAGCGCGCGCGGCAGCGCCTGGAATGGGCCCGCACCCGCCTCGGCGATGGCGCGGCCGACATCGAGCGTGCCTCGGTGGACGCAGGTTTCCGCAGCTACTGGCGCGTCACTGGCCAGAACGGCAGCCACATCGTCATGGACGCCCCGCCCGGTCTGGAAGATCCGCGGCCTTGGCTGCGCATGCGCGAACTGCTGCTGGCGCACGGGCTGCGGGTGCCGGCCCTGCTCGCGCAGGACCTGGAGGCCGGCTTCCTGCTGCTGGAAGATCTCGGCGCACCGACCCTGGCGCGGCTGCTGGATGCCGACAATGCCGACGCGTGGTTCGACCGCGCCATGGAGCAGCTGATCCGGCTGCAGTCGATACCGGTGCCGGAGGGCTTCGGCCATTTCGGCGAAGCCCTGCTGCAGCGCGACGCCGGCCTGTTCGACGAATGGTTCCTGCAGCGCCATCTCGGCCTGCAGCTGGACTGCGGCGAGGTCGAAGGCCTGCAACTGGCGCAGCGGCGGTTGATGGACAACGCGCTGGGCCAGGCGCAGCTGATGACCCATCGCGACTTCATGCCGCGCAACCTGATGCCGGTGGCGGATGGGCCAGCGGTGCTGGACTTCCAGGACCTGGTGCGCGGCCCCATCGCCTACGACCCGGTGAGCCTGTTCAAGGACGCCTTCCTGAGCTGGCCACTGCAACGCGTGGACGGCTGGCTGGCGCGTTACCACGAACACGCGCGCGCCGCTGGCCTGCCGGTGCCCGACCGCGCCACCTTCCTGCGCGATGCCGACTGGATGGGAGTGCAGCGGCACCTGAAGATCCTCGGCATTTTCTCCCGCCTGCACTATCGCGACGGCAAGAGCCATTACCTGGAAGACGTGCCGCGCTTCATCGCCTATCTCGACGAGGTGCTGCCGCGCCATCCGCAACTGTCCGGCATGCTGGCGCTGCTGGAGCAGCGGATCAAGCCGGCGCTGGCCGGACGGGCCGCACAGTGAAGGCGCTGGTCTTCGCCGCGGGGCTGGGCGAGCGCATGCGCCCGCTCACCGAGCACACGCCCAAGCCGCTGCTGCACGCCGGCGGCCGGCCGTTGATCGCATGGCATCTGGAAAAGCTGGCCGCGCTCGGCGTGCGCGAAGTGGTGATCAACACGTCATGGCTGGCAGAGCAGTTCCCCGCGGCGCTGGGCGACGGCAGCCGCTGGAACCTGCGCCTGCACTATGCCTTCGAGGGCCCCACGCCGCTGGAAACCGGCGGCGGCATGCTCAATGCGCTGCCGCTGCTGGGCGACGCGCCCTTCATCGTGGTCAATGGCGATATCTGGACGGACTTCGACTTCTCGCTGCTGCCGCGCGAGCCGGCTGGCGAAGCGCACCTGGTACTGGTGGACAACCCGCCGCAGCATCCGCAGGGCGACTACCGCCTCGACGCGCAGGGCCTGCTGCACCACGACCGCGACGCGCCCTGCCTGACCTATGCCGGCATCGGCATGTACCGCCCGTCGATCCTCGATGGCTGGCGCAAGGTGATCGGCGAAGCGCCGGGCAGCGAGCGCACCCCACCGCGCTTCAGCGTAGTGCCGCTGCAGAAGCACTTCATGGCGCGGGGCCGCATCAGCGGCCAGCACCACCGCGGCCAGTGGACCGACGTCGGCACTCCGCAGCGGCTGCAGGCGCTGGAAGAAGCACTGCGCTGACGGCAGCGCCCGGCGGGGCTTACCCGGTGAGGCCCCAGCGGGGCGGTGCCCCGCTCTACCAGGAACAGACCGCCGCGCCCCTGTAGCGCCGGGCAGCGCCCGGCGGGGCCTGCCCGGTGAAGCCCCAGCGGGGCGGTGCCCCGCTCTACAAGGAACAGATCGCCGCGCCCCTGTAGCGCCGGGCAGCGCCCGGCGGGGCTTGCCCGGTGAAGCCACAGCGGGGCGATGCCCCGCTCTAAAAGGAACAGATCGCTGCGGCTCTGTAGCGCCGGGCAACGCCCGGCGGGGCTTGCCCGGTGAAGCCCCAGCGGGGCGGTGCCCCGCTCTACATTTGCGGCAGGTTGCACGCGCCGCTCAGGACGCGTCCAGCACCTTGCGCAGGAACGGTACGGTGATGCGGCGCTTGGCCGCCAGCGATTCGCGGTCGAGACGGTCCAGCAGTACCACCAGCCCGCCCAGGTCGCGGCCGGTGCGGGTGAGCAGCCAGTCGATGGCGGCCTCGTCCAGCGCCAGCCCGCGCCGGATGGCGCGTTCGCGCAGCACCGCGCCACGTCCGTCGTCATCCAGCGCGTCCAGCACGATGCGTCCGCATTGCGACAGGCGCGAGCGCAGGTCGGGCAGCACCAGCCCAAGCGCGTCGGGCGCGGCCGTGGCGGTATACAGCAGGGTCACGCCGGCGGCGCGCGCGCGGTTGTGGAAGTCGAACAGCGCCACTTCGTCCTCGCGCTGGCCGGCGATCGCGTCCAGTCCATCCAGTGCGACCACGTCGCGCCCTTCCAGCGCCTCCAGCGCGTCGCGCAGGCGCCCGGAAGCGGCCAGCAACGGCAGATAGGCCGAACCGCGCCCGGCCTGCTCGGCAGCGGCGCAGACGGCCAGCGCCAGATGCGTCTTGCCGCTCCCCGCCGGCCCGACCAGGTAGACCCAGTCGCGGCTGCCGCCGGTGGCGGCGGCGCGCAACTGCGCCAGCGCCCCGTCCGGGGCGCCGATGAAACTTTCCAATCGCTGGTCCGGCGGATAGCGCAGGGCCAGCGGCAACTGCGGCACGCTCACTTCGGTTCGACGTCCTTCGGCACGATGCCCATGCCCGGAGCGGGCTCGCCGCTGGACTGCAGCACGATGGTCGGGCCATGCCCGGCATACAGTTCGCTCTGCCGGTAGCGTTCATGCGCATAGCGCAGCAGCACGTTGATCACCGCCGCTGCCGGCAGCGCCAGCAGCATGCCGAGGAAGCCGAACAGCTGGCCGCCGGCCATTACCGCGAAGATCACCGCCACCGGGTGCAGGCCGATCTTGTCGCCGACGATGCGCGGGGTGAGCACATAGCTTTCCAGCAGCTGGCCGATGGTGAACACCACGCCGACCAGCGCCAGCAGCTTCACGTCAAAGCCCTGCGCCTGCACCAGTGCCGCCAGCACCGCCAGCACCACGCCGGTGGTGGCGCCCAGGTAGGGGATGAAGCTGATCAGCCCGGCGATCAGGCCGATCAGCAGGCCCAGGTTGAGCCCCACCACCGACAGGCCGACCGCATAGACCACGCCCAGCGCCAGCATCACCGCGATCTGCCCGCGGATGAAGGCGCCGAGCACGTCGTTGGATTCGCGCGCCAGCCGCGACACGATCTCGATGTGGTTGCGCGGGATCATCGACGCGACGCGCTCGACCAGCCGGTCCCAGTCGCGCAGGAAGTAGTAGGCCAGGATCGGCAGCAGCGCCAGGTTCACCACCCAGGCCACCATCGCGAACCCCGAGCGCGACAGATAGCCGAACAGGGTGGACGCCGCGCCGCCGGCCTGCTGCCAGTGCGCGCGCACCCATTCGAACAGGCGCTCGGGTTCCAGCCAGCCGAGGATCTCCACGCCGGTACGCCGTTCGATCCACGGCAGCGCCGTGCCCATCAGCCACTCCTGCGCCTGCGGCAGCGCGGCCACGAGGGTGACGATCTGGCGCTGGATCATCGGCACCAGGATCAGCAGCGCCAGCGCCAGCAGCAGGACCATCAACGCGAACACCAGGATCACCGCGGTATTGCGCGAGCGGCCACGCGCCTCCAGCCGGTCCACCAGCGGATCGCCCAGCCAGGCCAGCATCAGCGCGACCACGAACGGCGTCAGGATCGGCGCCAGCAGCCATATCACCCACAGCGCGAAGGCGCCCAGCACCGCCCATTTCAGGCGGCGCAGGAACAGCGCGATTTCGGCATCGGCGGCGCCGCTCATCGGACGCGGTACTCGGCCGGGGAGGACGCGGTGGCGCCCTCGGTGGGCGGCGCCACCGGCTGCAGTGCGGCGTCGGCGCCAAGCATGCGGTTCAGCCCCTGCAGGCCGCTCATCAACTCCAGGTCCAGTTCCAGGCGGTCGCCGGAAGCCTGCACCGGCACGATCGAACGCACCACCGCCACCGACTGCAGGGTCGCAGCCACGCGCAGGTAATCGGCCGCGGTGCGGATGCCGCTGACGCGGATGCGATAGATGCCGGCCGCGCCGGCCACCGGCGCCTTGGCATAGCGCTTGACCAGCGCATCGGCCGCGCCATCGGCGCCGCCGGCCATCGCGCGGCGCGCATCGCCGTCGCGGGTGCTCCATTTGGCCAGTTCGCGGCCGTCGTCGACGAATACCCAGTCGGCCATCCAGCCGCCACCGCTGGCGCGGTAAAGCTTGCCGACCAGCTGCATCGGCGGCGCGTAGCGCGCCGATGCGCGGGCGATGGCGGCGGTGTCCTGGCGCCAGATCGCGCCGACCAGCGCCTGCTCGGCCGCGCCGCCGCCGGGCAGTCCGAGGCGGAAGCCGCGTTCGATGGCGCGATCCAGCAGCGGGCGGGCCGCGTTCGACTGCTGCACGCCGACCAGGCGCGGACCGCTGCCGTCGTCGATCGCCATCCACACCACCGGCTTGGGCCGCGGCTGCGGCCATATCGGCAGGCCCAGCGCCGCGACCAGTCCATCCACGTCGTCCTGGCGGAAGCGCGCCACCAGCATGGTGCGGAAACTCGGCGCGCCGGCGGCCGACGTGCTCTGGTCCTGCCGGTAGTCGTAGCTTTCCACCATGTCCCTGGCGCTGCGCAGCGCCTGCGCCACGCCCGGCCGGGTCATCGCGCTGCGGTCGCCGGACAGCTTGGCCAGCACCGCGCCCAGCGCGCGCGCCAGGGCGCCGTTGCGGTCGGCGTCGCTCTGGCTGTTGACCGGCACCTCGGCTTCGTAGGGATTCTGCGCACTGGCCACGTCGCCCTCGGTGCGCACGCCGGACTGCGCAAGCGCCGCCGGGACGGACAGGCAGGACGCCAGAAACAGGAAAAAGGCCAGGCTGCGACGCATTGAGGGTTCCATTGCTCGACGGTTCCGGTGGGAATTGTTGCCCGAATGCGGCCTTGGCGCCAACGTGGCCTGTTAAAATCGCCCGTTCACCCCGCCAGCGCAGCCGACCGTGACCAACACCCCGACTTCCGCCAACTCTCCCCTGACCTACCGTGACGCCGGCGTGGACATCGACGCGGGCAACGAACTGGTCGAACGCATCAAGCCGCTGGTCAAGCGCAGCTTCCGTCCCGAGGTGATGGGCGGGCTGGGTGGATTCGGCGCGCTGTTCGACCTGTCGGGCAAGTACCGCGAGCCGGTGCTGGTCTCCGGCACCGACGGCGTCGGCACCAAGCTCAAGCTGGCCCAGCAGCTCGGCCGCCACGACACCATCGGCATCGACCTGGTCGCCATGTGCGTGAACGACGTGCTGGTGCAGGGCGCCGAGCCGCTGTTCTTCCTGGATTATTTCGCCACCGGCAAGCTGGACATCGACACCGCTGCGGCCGTGGTCGGCGGCATCGCCAACGGCTGCACCGAGGCCGGCTGCGCGCTGATCGGCGGCGAGACCGCCGAGATGCCCGACATGTACGCCCCGGGCGAGTACGATCTCGCCGGCTTCACCGTGGCGGCGGTGGAGAAGAGCGAGCTGAAGGACGGCTCCAGCGTGCGCCAGGGCGACGTGCTGATCGGCATCGCCTCTTCCGGCCCGCATTCCAACGGCTATTCACTGGTGCGCCGCATCTACGACCGCGCCGGCCAGCCGGCCGACCTGGTGCTGGAAGACGGCGTGAAGCTGGTGGACGCGCTGATGGCGCCGACCCGGCTGTACGTCAAGCCGATCCTGTCGCTGCTCAAGGAACACGGCGCCACCATCCACGGCATGGCCCACATCACCGGTGGCGGCCTGACCGAGAACATCATCCGCGTCGTGCCCGAGGGCCTGGGCCTGGAAATCGATGCGGGCAGCTGGACCCTGCCGCCGGTATTCCAGTGGCTGCAGCGCGAGGGCAACGTCGCCGACAGCGAGATGTGGCGCACCTTCAACTGCGGCATCGGCTTCGTGCTGCTGGTGCCGGCCGACCACGCCGCCGCCATCGACGCTTCGCTCGATGCGCTGCAGCTGGCGCATTGGAGCATCGGCAAGGTCGTTGCGGCCGACGGCAGCGAGCGCGTGCGCATCGGCTGAGGCCTCCACCCCGTCAAGGTGCCCCATGGACGCAGTGAATGCTCCGGTTCCGCCGCCCACGCTGACCGACGAGGACGCCAGCCAGCTGCGCCTGCTGTCGATCTTCCACTACGTGGTGGCGGCGATCACCGGGCTG
Organism: Stenotrophomonas sp. PS02297; assembly: GCF_029959705.1. Lineage (NCBI taxonomy): Bacteria > Pseudomonadati > Pseudomonadota > Gammaproteobacteria > Lysobacterales > Lysobacteraceae > Stenotrophomonas > Stenotrophomonas sp. PS02297. The sequence goes on from NZ_JASCOS010000040.1 coordinate 7,437, forward strand.
TTTTCGTTGTTCCCCGTGCTGCACCTGGCGATGGGGCTGGCCATGGTCACCGGCAAACTGCCGATGGACCAGGGCACGTCCGGAGCGCAGGCCCTGGACCCGCAACTGTTCGGCTGGTTCTTCGTCGCCTTCGCCGGCGCTTTCATCGTCTGCGGCCTGACCCTGGCCGGGTTCATGGCCTATGCCGGCCGTTGCCTGGGACGGCGCCGGCGCCACACGCTGTGCCTGGTGGTGGCCGCCATTTCCTGCATGATGATGCCCTTCGGCACGGTGCTCGGCGTATTCACCCTGATCGTGCTGATGCGTCCTGCGGTCAAGGCGGCTTTCGCTTGAACAACGCGCCATCGCCCTTCCTCCCGCATCCGGGCCGCATCGCATGAGTCTTGCCAAGAGGGCTGCGTTCATCGGCGTGCTGGCCGTGTTCCTGCTCACGTGGATCAAGCCGCTGTGGCCGCTGGAGCAGGCCCTGCACAGCTCGCTGAGCGTTGCCGGGCTGGTGGCGCTGTGGTGGATTGACCGGCGCTGGCCGCTGGGTACCGGCGCCTTCGCCGCGATCTGCGGCTTCATCGCCCTGCACTGCGTCGGCGCGCGCTGGCTGTATTCCAACGTGCCGTACGAGGCATGGCTGCAGGGGCTGGCCGGCTGGTCGCCCGGCGCGGCCTTTGGCTGGCAGCGCAACCATTTCGACCGGCTGATCCACTTCCTCTATGGCGTCTGCTTCACCCCGGCGCTGGCCCAGCTGGCGCGCCATGCGTGGCCGGCGCTGCGCGGCGGGCAGGCGTTTGCCCTGGCGGTGATGGCGGTCATGTGTTCCAGCCTGGTCTACGAGTGGCTGGAATGGGGCATCGCCCTGGCGTTGTCGCCGGAAGCGGCCGAGGCCTACAACGGCCAGCAGGGCGATGCCTGGGATGCGCATGCCGACATGCTGCTGGCCACGATCGGCAGCCTGCTGGCGTGGCCGCTGTCCAGGCGGGCCTGGCGATGAGCGCGCCGGCCCGCATCGCCGTGCTCGCCTCCGGGCGCGGCAGCAACCTGCAGTGCCTGCTGGACGGCATCGCCGCCGGACAACTGGATGCCCGGATCGCCGGCGCGTTCTCCGACAAACCCGCCGCCGCGGCGCTGGACAAGGTGGCGTCGGAACTGCGCTGGGCGCGCCCGCCCCGGGACTTCGCCAACCGCGAAGCCTTCGACACCGCGCTCGGCGACGCGGTAGCCGCCTGCGCGCCGGACTGGATCGTCTGCGCCGGCTACATGCGCATCCTCGGCGCCGGCTTCGTGCAGCGTTTCGCCGGCCGCCTGGTCAACATCCATCCGTCGCTGCTGCCGCTGCACAAGGGCCTGCACACCCACGCCCGCGCCCTTGAGGCCGGCGACGCGGAGCATGGCGCCAGCGTCCATTTCGTCGTGCCTGAACTGGATGCCGGCACGGTGATCGCCCAGGCTCGGGTGCCGGTGCTGGCCGGCGACAGCCCCGATACCCTGGCCGCGCGGGTGCTTGCGGTCGAACACCCGCTGCTGCTGGCGACGGTGCGCCTGCTCATCGAAGGGCGCTTAGCTGAACGGGATGGCACGGTCCTGCTCGATGGTCAGTCCCTGTTTAATCCGCTGCGCCTAGATTCCGCCGGAACGCTGCACCGCTGATCCGCACATGCCGCTGATGCGCAGGCTGGCATGATCCACGTCCCACCCGCCTCGACCCGAGCATGACGATCGCCCTCCTCAAACCGATGCTGCTGGCAAGCCTGCTGACCGCCCTGCCGGTCCTGGCCCAGGAAACGGTGCCCGCCGGTGCAGCGGCCTTGCCGCCGGCAGAGTGGGATCCGCCGGCGCTGCAGCCGTTCGTCGCCACCTACCAGGCCTTCTACAAGGGCAAGGAGGCAGGCGACGCGACCATGCGCGTGGTCCACGACGATGGCGCCCGCTGGCGCGTGGACATGGCCGTGCGCGGCCGCCGCGGCTTCGCCGGAGTGCTCGGCCTGAACCTGGAGCAGAGCATGGTCTTCGACAACGAGGGCTCGGTGTACGTGCCCTTGAGCCAGAGCACGGTGAAGAAGGCGCTGTTCCTCGGCAGGAAGGTCACCGGCACCTACGACTGGCGGGAAGGCACCGCACAGTGGCAGGGCGACCTGAAGAAGGAACGCCAGCGCCCGATCCCGCTGCAGCGCGGCGACCAGAGCGCGCTGCTGCTCAACCTGTCGCTGATGCGCGACGCCCGCCCCGGCCAGCCGCTGCGCTACCGCTACGTGGACGTGGGCCGGGTGCGCCAGTACGAGTACCAGGCCGCCGCCGGCACCGAGACCGTGCAGGTCGGCGACCTCAGCTACGACGCGCTGCGCGTCTACCGCACCAATGGCGGCAACGACGAAACCATCATGTGGATCGCCAACGGCGTGCCGACCCCCGTGCGCATCCTGCAACGCGAGGATGGCGAGGACGCCATCGATCTGCGCCTGACCGAATACCAAGGAGCCTGAGCATGAAATCCTTCCTGCGCCCCCTTCCGCTGGCGGCCGCGACCTTCGCCGCGCTGGCCAGCCTGCCCGCCTTCGCCGTGCAGCCCTTCACCGCCAACTACCAGGCCAGCTACATGGGCCTGCAGGCCAACGGCGTGATGACCCTGGCCGCGGAGAACGGCGGCAAGTGGCGCTACACGCTGCAGGTCAAGAACCAGCTGGCCGAATTGAGCCAGAGCACCCTGTTCGAAGAACGCAGCGGCCAGTTGCGCCCGCTGAGCGGCCACGACGCCTCGGTGATTCCGTTCAAGCGCCGCGCGGTCGATGCGCGCTACGACTGGGGCAGCAACCAGGCCACCTGGAGCGGCGACGTGAAGCCGGAACGGCGCGGACCGGTGGCGCTGCAGAGCGGCGACATGGACGGCCTGCTGATCAACCTGGCCATCGCCCGCGACGTCGCCGCCGGCAAGCCGCTCAACTACCGGATGGTGGACGACGGCCGGGCCAAGACGCTTTCCTACCGCGTCGTCGGCAAGGAAAACATGACCATCGACGGCAAGACCGTGGAAGCGACCAAGGTCTCGCGCGTGGATGGCAACAAGGAACAGATCGCCTGGATCGCGCCCGGCATGCCGGTGCCGGTGCGCCTGCTGCAGCGCGAAGGCGGCAAGGACGCGCTGGACCTGACGATCAAGTCGCTGCGCTGAGCCGCGGCAACCCCTGTAGGAGCGACTTCAGTCGCGAGGGGCTTCACCGGGAAAGCTTCATCGCGACTGAAGTCGCTCCTACAAAAACAGGAGCAGCGATAGCGCACAAACGAAAAGGCCGCCCGGAGGCGGCCTCTCGTTGCGCGTCGCGGCTGGTCTTACTTGACCAGCTTGGCGATGGCGGCGCCCAGGTCGCCCGGCGAACGGACGGTGACGACGCCGGCGGCTTCCATCGCGGCGAACTTGCCTTCCGCGGTGCCCTTGCCGCCCGAGGCGATCGCACCGGCGTGGCCCATGCGCTTGCCGGCCGGAGCCGAGGCGCCGGCGATGAAGCCGACGACCGGCTTCTTCACGTGGGCCTTGATGTACTCCGCACCGGCTTCCTCGGCGTCGCCGCCGATTTCGCCGACCATGATGATGCCTTCGGTCTGCGGGTCTTCGTTGAACAGCTTCAGGCAGTCGACGAAGTTCAGGCCGTTGATCGGGTCGCCGCCGATGCCGATGCAGGTGGACTGGCCCAGGCCGACTTCGGTGGTCTGCTTGACCGCTTCATAGGTCAGGGTGCCCGAACGCGACACGATGCCGATCTTGCCCGGCATGTGGATGTGGCCCGGCATGATGCCGATCTTGCACTCGCCCGGGGTGATCACGCCGGGGCAGTTCGGCCCGATCAGCACGGTATCCGGGTGCGAGCCCTTCAGCACGTTGTCCACGCGCAGCATGTCCAGCACCGGGATGCCTTCGGTGATGCAGACGATGACCTTGATGCCGGCGGCCGCGGCTTCCAGGATCGCGTCGGCCGCGAACGGCGGCGGCACGTAGATGACCGACGCATTGGCGCCGGTGGACTGCACGGCATCGGCTACGGTGTTGAACACCGGCAGGTCGATGTGGGTGGTGCCGCCCTTGCCCGGGGTGACGCCGCCGACGACCTGGGTGCCGTACTCGATCATCTGGGTGGCGTGGAAGGTGCCCTGCTGGCCGGTGAAGCCCTGCACGATCACCTTGGTGTTCTTGTTGATCAAAACGCTCATGGGATTTCCTTCGGTGTCGTGGGTCAGGCGGCGGCGTTCTTGACCGCTTCAACGACCTTCTTGGCGCCGTCGTTGATGTTGTCGGCCGGGATGATGGCCATGCCGCTGTCGCGCAGCAGCTGCTTGCCTTCTTCCACGTTGGTGCCTTCCAGGCGCACCACGACCGGAACCTTGACGCCCACTTCCTTGACCGCGGCGATGATGCCTTCGGCGATCATGTCGCAGCGGACGATGCCGCCGAAGATGTTGACGAAGATGCCCTCGACCTTGTCCGAGGACAGGATCAGCTTGAACGCCTCGATCACGCGCTGCTTGTTCGCGCCGCCGCCCACGTCCAGGAAGTTCGCCGGCTCGCCGCCGTTGAGCTTGATGACGTCCATGGTGGCCATGGCCAGGCCGGCGCCGTTCACCATGCAGCCGATGTTGCCGTCCATGGTGACGTAGTTGATGTCCAGCTCCGAAGCGGTCACTTCGGTTTCGTCTTCCTGGGACTTGTCGCGCATGGCGACCAGTTCCTTGTGACGGAACGCGGCGTTGTCGTCGCTGTTGAACTTGCCGTCCAGTGCGTACAGGTTGCCGTCGTCCAGGATGGCCAGCGGGTTGATCTCAACCAGCGCCAGGTCCTTTTCGTTGAAGATGCGGTACAGGTTGACCATGATGCTGGCGAACTGGCTGGCCTGCTTGGCGGTCAGGCCCATCTTGAAGCCGATGTCGCGGCCGTGGTAACCCTGCACGCCCTCGACGAAGTCCACGTTCAGGGTGTGGATCTTGTCCGGGGTTTCGGCAGCGACCTGCTCGATCTCCATGCCGCCTTCCGAGGAGGCGATGAAGCTGATGGTGCGGGTGCCACGATCGACCAGCACCGACAGGTACAGCTCCTTGACGATCTCACCGGCGGTGGTCACCAGCACCAGGTTGATCGGCAGCTCGACGCCGGCGGTCTGGTAGGTGGCCATCTTGGTGCCGAGCATCTTGGCCGCAGCGGCCTTGACGTCTTCGACGGTCTTGCAGAACTTGACGCCGCCGGCCTTGCCGCGGCCGCCTGCGTGGATCTGCGCCTTGACCATCCAGGGGCCCTGGCCCAGCGACTGGGCAACTGCTACAGCCTCGTCCGGGGTAGCCGCGACCTTGCCGGCCGGAACCGGGATGCCGTATTCGGCAAGCAGCTGTTTTGACTGGTACTCGTGGAAATTCATGCGTCACCGTGGGAATGGGAACAACCGCCACGAGTCCGCAGGGCCATTGGATGGCCTTCCTGCAGGGCGGGCGGGCCCACCATTGTCGCCGACCGCGGCCCGTGGCGCAAAGTAAAGGCCAGCCCGGAACCACGAAAAGGGCGGAATCACGCGCCATTTCAGCCACTTGCCGACCGCCGCGCCGGGATGGCCGGCGGCCCGCGGCGGCTCCCGCCCGCACCTATACTCCTTCCTGCCGCCCGTCGCCGGAGCCCCGCACTTGTCTTCCCGTTCCTCGCTGATCGACCGCATCGAATCGATACCGCGGCGCGAGCTCTATTTCTTCGCGCTGTACCGGGTGCTGATCGCCAGCCTGATCGCGGCGCTGGTGTTCAGCCCGCTGAGCGCGCTGATGAGCGAGGCGCACCATCCCGTGCTGGCGCGCGCGGTCTCCATCGGCTACCTGCCGGTCGCGCTGGGCCTGCTGGCATGGGGCCGCAACGAGCGCTGGCTGCAGCCGCTGGTGTTCTGGGGGGCGGTGACCGACATCCTCGCCGCCACCCTGCTCACCCATGCGCTGCCCGGCGCCAGCGCCGGCATCTCGATGACCCTGCTGTTCAACATCTCCGCCGCGGCCATGCTGCTGCCGCTGTCGCGCGGCATGCTGGTGGCGCTGGTGGCCAGCATCGCCACCGTGGCCGAATTCGGCTGGCGCGAACTGGAGGGCGGCGGGAGCACCCGCACCCTGGCCGAGCTGGCGATGTTCATCACCAGCTACCTCGCCCTGGCCTGGATCAGCTACCAGATCGGCAACCGCGCCCGCCGCAACCAGCAGCTGGCCGAGCGGCGCGGCGCCGAGGTCGCCAATCTGTTCGAGATCAACGAGCTGATCATCCGCCGCATGCGCACCGGCGTATTGGTGGTCGATGGCGGCGGCCGCATCGCCCTGGCCAACGAGGCCGCCGCCGCCCTGCTCGGCGAAGCCGGCGACGGGCTGGCCGGCGGCGAGGCGCGGCTGGGACAGATCGCGCCGGAGCTGGCCCGGCGCCTGCAGCGCTGGCGCGCCGATTCCAACGGCGAGGAGCTGCCGCTGCAGCTGGCCAACGGCCAGGCCGAAGTACAGCCGCGTTTCGCCCGCCTGCTGGCCGACAGCGACCAGACCCTGCTGTTCCTGGACGACACCAGCGTGGTCTCGCGCCGCGCCGAGTCGCTGACCCTTTCAACCCTGGGCCGCTTCTCGGCCAGCCTCGCCCACGAGATCCGCAACCCGCTGGCGGCGATCAACTACGCCACCCAGCTGCTGGAGGAATCAAACGACCTGGGCGATGCCGACCGGCGCCTGCTGCAGATCATCCACCAGCAGTGCCAGCGCACCAACGGCATCGTCGAGAGCGTGCTGGCGCTGGCCCGCCGCGAGCGCGCCAGCCCCGAAAACCTGGACCTGGCCAGCTTCGTGCGCCGCTTCGTGCTGGAGTACCGGCAGACGCTGTCCACCGAGACCGATGACGTGGAATCCATCATCCGCGAGTCCTCGGTGCCGGCGCTGATGGACCCGCGCCACCTGCACCAGGTCCTGACCGCGCTGGTGCACAACGCGCTCAAATACGGCCGCATGGGCGACGAACCGGCGCGGGTGCGGATCCGCGTCGCATCCTCCGGCCGCCATGCGGTGATCGACGTGATCGATCGCGGCCCCGGCATCCCCGAGGGAGTGGCCACGCAGCTGTTCCGGCCGTTCTACACCACCTCCGAACACGGCACCGGACTGGGCCTGTACATCGCCCGCGAGCTGTGCCGGGCCAGCCAGGCGCAGCTGGAATACATCCCGGTACCGACCCGCGGCGCCTGTTTCCGCATCGTCATGGCCGCGCCGCACGGCGCGTTCGCCGCCTGATCCGGGTGCAGGCCGGGCGCCGAAGATGACGTCCAGCCTCGGACTCGGCTATCGTTTTCAACATGAACGTGACGCATAGCGCGCTGGTCGTCGACGACGAGCGGGACATCCGCGAACTCCTGGTCCTGACCCTGGGCAGGATGGGACTGCGCATCAGCACCGCCGCCAACCTGGCCGAGGCCCGCGAACTGCTGGCCAGCAACAGCTTCGACCTGTGCCTGACCGACATGCGCCTGCCCGACGGCAACGGCATCGAACTGGTCACCGAGATCGCACGCGATCACCCGCGCACGCCGGTGGCCATGATCACCGCCTTCGGCAGCATGGACCTGGCGGTGGAGGCTTTGAAGGCCGGCGCATTCGACTTCGTCAGCAAGCCGGTGGACATCGGCGTGCTGCGCGGCATGGTCAAGCACGCGCTGGAACTCAACAACAGCGAGCGCACCGCGCCGCCGGCCCCGCCGGAAAGCGCTTCGCGCCTGCTCGGCGACTCGCAGGCGATGGCCGACCTGCGCACCACCATCACCAAGGTCGCGCGCAGCCAGGCGCCGGTCTACATCGTCGGCGAGTCCGGCGTCGGCAAGGAGCTGGTCGCGCGCACCATCCACGACCAAGGCGGGCGCGCGGCCGGGCCGTTCATCCCGGTCAACTGCGGCGCCATCCCCGGCGAGTTGATGGAGAGCGAGTTCTTCGGCCACAAGAAGGGCAGCTTCACCGGTGCGCATGCCGACAAGCCCGGACTGTTCCAGGCCGCGCATGGCGGCACCCTGTTCCTGGACGAAGTGGCCGAATTGCCGCTGCAGATGCAGGTCAAGCTGCTGCGCGCGATCCAGGAGAAATCCGTACGCCCGGTCGGCTCGGCCACCGAGGTGCCGGTGGACGTGCGCATCCTGTCGGCCACGCACAAGGACCTGGCCATGCTGGTACAGGACGGTCGTTTCCGCCACGACCTGTACTACCGCATCAACGTCATCGAACTGCGCGTGCCGCCGCTGCGCGAACGCCGCAACGACCTGCCGCAGCTGGCGGCGGCCATCCTCAGCCGGCTGGCCCGTTCGCAGCAGCTGCCCACGCCGCTGCTCTCGCCCTCGGCGCTGGACGCGCTGGCCGGCCATGCCTTCCCCGGCAACGTGCGCGAACTGGAGAATGTGCTGGAACGCGCGCTCGCCCTGGTCGATGGCGACAGCATCGGCGCCAGCGACCTGCGCCTGCCGGCGCCGCGCACCGATGCATCACTGGCCACCGAAGAAGCCGTGGCCGACATCGACGCCGGCAATGCCGCCCTTCCCTCCTATATCGAACAAATGGAGCGCGCGGCCATCCAGAAGGCGCTGGAAGAAAACCGCTGGAACCGGACCCGCACCGCGGCGCAGCTGGGGATCACCTTCCGGGCGCTGCGCTACAAGCTCAAGAAGCTCGGGATGGATTGAGCCCACCCGCTTGCCGGGCCACGCCCGGCGCGCACAACCGACCAGCAGCACGGGGACGCCCTGCCGGGGCACTATGGCGCAGGCCCCGCCGGGCGCTGCCCGGCGCTACAGCCCCCGCCCCCCTGTAGAGCGGGGCAACGCCCCGCTGGAGCTTTCCCGGCCAAGCCCCGCCGGGCGGTGCCCGGCGCTACAGGCCCCCGCCATCCTACAGAGCGGGGCAACGCCCCGCTGGAGCCCTCCCAGCCAATCCCTCCGGGTATCGCCATCATGCTCCGCCACTAGAGCGCCTCGGCCTACAAGGGCTCGGCCACACTCTCGGGGCCGTCGCAGGGGATATGCAGGGTGAAGCAGGTTCCCTCCGGCACGTCGCCCGGATCGCCCGCGCGGCGGCTGCGCACCTCGATCCGTCCGCCCAGCACCTCGGTCACGATCTGGTGGACGATGTGCAGCCCCAGGCCGGTGCCGCCGCGGTTGCGTGCCGTGGTGTAGAACGGCTCGAAGATGCGCGCCAGATCCTCCGGCGCGATGCCGCCGCCGTCATCGGCGACCTCTATCCGGACCTGCGCGGCGCCATCGCGGCGGGCCGCCAGCCGGATGCGCCCACCCTTCCCCTCGGGATACGCGTGCAGCAGCGCGTTGTTGAGCAGATTGGCCACCACCTGCTCCAGCGGACCGGGATAGGTCTGCATGGCAATGCCCGGTTCCAGGTCCAGTTCGAGCGCGATGCCCTCGGCCAGGCCCCCGCGGCGCAGGCGCGGATCGGCATCGAGCAGGACTTCGGCCAGGTCGAAGCGACGGCGCTCCAGCGACGCGCGGTCCACGGCCACCTGTTTGAACCGCTTCACCAGCGCCGAGGTACGCCGCAGTTCCCCATCGGCCAGGGCGCAGGCGCTTGCAGCCTCGGCCAGGAAGCTCTCCAGTTCGGACCGGCGCAGGCCCGCCATGATCTGCGCCTGCAGGCGGGCGACGCCGCTGCGCAGCGTGCCCAGCGCCAGCTGCGCGCTGGCCAGGGGGGTATTCATTTCGTGCGCGACGCCGGCCACCATCAGGCCGAGCGAGGACAGGCGCTCGGCCCGCGCCAGTTCCTGCTGCGCCGCCTGCAGATGCCCGTTCGCCAGCGCCAGCGCCTCGTTGCTGTCGCGCAGGCGCTGCATGTAGGCCAGCTCGCGTGCCAGGCCGCGCGCCTGGCCCAGCACCACCCACAGCACCAGCACGACCCCCAGCAGCGCCAACCCGCCAAGCGCGGCCTTCCAGCGCGCCGCCGGCGGCCGCGAGCGATGCACGAGCAGCCGCAGCTGCCCCAGGGTCGGGTCGGCATGGGCCAGCAGGTCGCCTTCGGTACCGCGCCAGGCCGCCTGCAGGGTGGAGAAACTCCAGTCGTGCCAGTCGCCCGATGGACGCCGCTGCATCGCGGCCCATAGCGCCGGGTCGAAGTTCGCCACGGTGTGCCCGGACTGGCCCAGCTGCCATCCCCAGGCATCATCGGGAGTCGGACCGAGCAGCCAGTAGCCCTGCGGATGGACCAGGTACAGGCTGAAACCCGATTGCGCCGCCCGCGTGCGCAGGCGTTCGAGCAAGACGTTGCCATGCAGGTTGACCACCGCCACGCCGGCGCTGCCATCGGCCAGCAGGAACGATGAGGAGGCGCGCAGGGTCGGGCGCAGCGGCTGCTCGATGCGCCCGTTCTCGACATTGAGGTCCAGCGGCGAGAGATGGATCTGGCCCGGCTGCAGATGCAGCGCGTTCTCGAAGAACGGCCGGCCACGCTTGTCCTGCAGCGCGCTCCCGGGAACGCGGCGGATGCTGCCCGCATCCTGGTCCACGCGCAGGCGCTCGCGGCCGGTGGCGTCCATCCAGCGCACTTTGTGATAGTCGCCGCCGGCCATCAGGAAGCTGGTGTAGGTCTCCAGCAGCTGCGCCTGCGAACCGCTTTCCAGCAGGCGCGGGGTCAGGAAGGCGAGAAAGCGGGTGTCGTCGCGCAACCGCCCCAGCCGGCGCAGCATCGACTGCGCCGCGTTCTCCACCGCATCGTGCGCGGCCTGGCGTTCGGGCAGGCGCACGGCACGGTCCATCTCGTACCAGAGCACCGGCAGCGCGGTCAGCAGGCCCAGCAGCCAGGGCGCGGCGATCAGCGTCACCCGCCATGGGTGAGCGCGCAGCGCGGCCCAGGCCTCCTGCCAGCGCAGGCGCGGCGACTCCCAGAGGCGGCACATGCTCAGACCTGGCCGCGCAGCCGCGCGATGAAGTCTTCCACCGGCTCGGGGCGCGCGAACAGATAGCCCTGCGCGCAGGGGCATTCATGGCGGCGCAGCCATTCGACCTGGGCGGGGGTTTCCACGCCTTCGGCGACGATGTCCAAGCCCAGCCGGCGGCCCAGCGCGATGATCATGTCCGCCACGTTCGCGCCGCCGCCTTCCCCGCCGACGCCCGCGGTGAACTGCCGGTCCAGCTTGAGCCGCGTCACCGGCAGTGAATGCACATAGCGCAGCGACGAATAGCCGGTTCCGAAATCATCCACCGCGATGCCGAACCCGAGCCGCCGCAGACGCGCCAGCAGCTCGCGGCCGTCCTGATAGTCGCTCATCACCGTACCTTCGGTGATCTCCAGTTCCATCCGCCGCGGTTCGATGCCGTGGCGCGCCACCGTGGCGGCCAGTTCCTCGATGAACTCGCGCCGATGCAACTGCAGCGGCGACACGTTGACCGACACCGGGATATCCGGGAAGCCCGCCCGCTCCATCGCGCGCAGGGCATCGCAGGCCAGCTCGATCACCCGCCCGCCCAGCGGCACGATCAGGCCGCTGGCCTCGGCGACCGGGATGAAACTTGCCGGCGACATCGGCCGCCCATCCTCGGTCCAGCGCGCCAGCGCCTCGGCACCGACGATGGCGCCGCTCTGCAGGTCCACCTGCGCCTGCAGCGCGATGCCGATGCGGTCCTCGCGCAGCGCGCGGTACAGCGCACGCGACTCCAGGAAGCGGTGCAGGTTCTCCTGCTCGCTCTCGATCTGGTACTCGGCCACGCCATGCCCGCCGCTGGCGCGGATCCGGTTCACCAGCAGCAGGCCGGCCGCCAGCGCGCCACCGGCGCCGCCGCGGTATACGTCCAGGTCGACCCGCGCCGCATCCACTCGCAGGAAGGGCAATTCGCCGGCATCCTCGCTCTGTTCCAGCGCATCGACCGGATCGGAGGCCAGCCAGCGCGACGGCCCGAGCACGGCGAAGGTGCCCTCGTGCAGGCGCGCGATGTGGCAGGGCGGCGGATACATCTGCGCCAACCGCTCGGCCATGCGCTGCAGCAGCAGGTCGCCCTGCTCCGGCCCCAGCGCGAGACTTCCGTCGCTGTACTGGCCGAGGTCGACCACCAGCAGGCTCTGCCCGCAGGGCCGCGGCAGCTCCAGTACCTGCCGCAGGTCGCGGCGCAGCGCATTGCCGTTGGGAATATCCAGCAGGCTGTCGCGGTAGGCGACCCGGTCCAGCCGCGCCGCCAGGTCGACGTTGACCAGGCCGGCATTGGCATGGGTGACGAACACCTGCAGCAGTTCGTGTTCCTCGGCGTCGAGCGAGCGCTCGGTCGCCAGGTAGATCGCCATCGGCGGCACCGTGCCGTCGCCATCGAGGAACAGCACCTGGCTGGACGGCATGCCGATGCTGGAGCGGCACGCGAATGCATCCAGCAGCAGGTCGCGGACCATCGGGTCGGCGATGTCCTGCACGCGGCGGCCTTCCAATGCCTCGAAGCAGCCGTCGGCCGCGGTCACCAGCGCCTCGTCCGCAGGCAGGTCGACCGCGCCATCGTGCAGGCACACCAGGCCGTCGAGCGGCACCTCCAGCAGCGCCGCCAGTTCTCGCAGCAGCTGCCGCGAGAAACCGTCCGGGTCGCGCAGCCCGGCCAGGCGGCTGCCGGCCTGCACGATGTGCTGCAACCCGCGCTTGGCCCGCGCCAGCGCGTGGATCTCGCTCCATGTCCGCAGCGAACCGGTGACGATGCCCTGCAGCCGCTCGCGGTAGAGGTCGGTCTTGAGCCAGTACTCGCTGATGTCCAGCTGCTGCAGGGTCTTGCGCAGCGGCGCCATGCCGGGCTGGCCGGTGATCAGCACGATGCGCACTTCGGAGTTGCCCATCTGCTCGCGCACCGCGCGCACGAGTTGCAGGCCGGCGTCGTCGGTCTCCATCACCACGTCCAGCAGGATCGCGGAGATGCCGGGATTGGCCGCCATCATCTGGCGGGCCTCGCTGGACGAGGATGCCGTCAGCAGCCGCAGCGGGCTTTCATTGAAACGGAAATCCGACAGCGCCATCCGCAGCGACTGCTGGAAGCCGGGGTCGTCATCGACGCTGAGGACGGTGAAGGGAGTGTTGTCCGGCGACTGGCCATTGTCGGCCAGTTCCTGGCGGAACTCGAACATCCTGTCGTCGCCCGACCATGCGCTACCGCTCATGCCCCTTTCCCCCAGACCCGGCTGTACTGGACCGACACGTGCCACGCCAGCCTAGCGCATTCATGCCCGGCGGTCGAACGGCCTTTGCCTGCCCCATGGCGATCTATCGGCACGCGCCCGGCCGCGCTTGAGTGGTCGCTCGATACCGCCCGGGGTCATGCCGGCGGGGACACGGGCGGCAGATCGGGCCCTCCCGGGCAAGCAGGAAACCCGCTGGCCGCCGGCCCGCACCTGGCCCGTGGCGGTCAGTCCTTGGTGACGCGGTTGATCTCGGTCAGGCTGGTGATGCCCTGCGCGGCCTTGAGCAGGGCCGACTGGCGCAGGTCGTTGACCCCAATCTTCTGCGCGGCCTCGGCGATGTCCAGCGCGTTGCCGCCCTGCAACACGATCGTGGCGATGTCATCGGTCATCGGCATCACCTGGTAGATGCCGGTGCGGCCCTTGTAACCCTCAGTGCACTCCTCGCAGCCGACCGGCTCGTGGAGCTGGATGCCCTTGTCGATCTGCGCCTGGGTGAAGCCTTCGGCCAGCAGCGCGTTGACCGGCAGTTCCGCACGGCGTTTGCACTGCGGGCACAGTCGTCGCGCCAGGCGCTGGGCGATGACCAGGGTGACCGAAGAGGTGATGTTGTACGGGGCGATGCCCATGTTCATCAGGCGCGCGATGGTCTGCGGCGCATCGTTGGTATGCAGGGTGGACAGCACCATGTGGCCGGTCTGCGCCGCCTTGATCGCGATCTCGGCCGTCTCCAGGTCACGGATTTCGCCGACCATGATCACATCCGGATCCTGGCGCAGGAACGAGCGCAGCGCCGCGGCGAAGGTCATGCCGCGCTTGTTGTTCTGCTGCACCTGGTTCACGCCGGGCAGGCGGATTTCCACCGGGTCCTCGGCGGTGGAGATGTTGCGTGTCTCATCGTTGAGGATGCCCAGCGCGGTATACAGCGACACCGTCTTGCCCGAGCCGGTCGGGCCGGTCACCAGCACCATCCCGTAAGGCTTGTGGATGGCCTCCAGGAACAGCCGCTGCTGCTCGGGCTCGTAGCCGAGCTTGTCGATGCCTAGCTTGGCCGCGCTGCCATCGAGGATGCGCAGCACGATCTTCTCGCCGAACAGCGTCGGCAGCGTGCTCACGCGGAAGTCGATCTGCTTGGCCTTGGACAGGTTGAGCTTGATGCGGCCGTCCTGCGGCACGCGCTTCTCGGCGATGTCCAGCTGCGACATCACCTTCAGGCGCGCGGCGATGCGTTCGCGCAGTTTCACCGGCGCCCTGGCCACCGTCTTGAGCAGGCCGTCGATGCGGAAACGCACCCGGTAGTCGTCCTCGTAAGGCTCGAAATGGATGTCCGAAGCGCCGCGACGGATCGCGTCCACCAGCACCTTGTTGACGAACTTCACCACCGGGGTGTCGTCACCCTTGGCATCGATGCCGGCGTCGCCGCCACCGCCCATGTCCTCATCGCCGGCGGCGACTTCCAGGTCGCCCACGCCCTCTTCATCGTCGCCCAGCCCACCGACCAGGCTCTCGTTGCTCGCCACCCACTGGTCCAGCGTGCGCCGGATCTGGTCCTCATCCACCAGGATCGGCTCGACCACCAGGTTGGTGTGGAACTTGATCTCGTCCAGCGACTGGGTCGGGTTGCTGGTGCCGATGAACAGCTTGCCGCCGCGCTTGAACAGCGGCAGCACGTTGTGCTTGCGCAGCAGCTCCTCGCTGACCAGCTTCATCGCGTTCTGGTTGGCGTCGAACACCGAGGCATCCAGCAACGGCATGCCAAACTCGACGGCATTGGCCGCCGCCAGCTGCGCGGCGTTGACCAGCTTCTTCTCGGCCAGCCACTGCGCCAGCGGCACCTTGGCCGTCCCGGCCTGCGCCATCGCGTTGCGCGCCGCCGCCTCGTCCAGCGCCCCGTCCTGCACCAGGCGGCGGGCAATCCCGGTGATGCCCACCAGATTGGCGGCAACGGCTGTATTCATGGTGTTCCCCGGCACGGACGACAGTCCGGCGATTGTACGGGCAAGCGGAATGGCTGTGATGCGCGCCAACTTGCACATCACCTCCATGCGCATACAATGCGCATCCGACTGGAGGGATCTCCCATGCTCGCCATCTACGACACCACCGCTCCGAAGCGCCCGGTCAACCTTTCCATCAACCAGGACCTTGTCGCCCAGGCCCGCAGCCTGACCACGAACCTGTCCGCCGAAGTGGAAGCCATGCTGGCAAGCTTCGTCGAACGCAAGACCTTGGAACTGCGTAACGACCGCGAGCGCCTGAAGAAGTCGACCGATGCGTGGAACGATTTCAACAGCCGCCATGGCTCCATCGCCGACGAGTTCTCGACGCTCTGATGGCCCAGTACGACGTCTTCAAAAATCCTGGCAGAAACCCGGCGGTTCCCTATGTGGTGGATGTGCAATCGCCTTCGCTGGGCGGATACCACCGCCGGATGGTGGTTCCGCTGGTGCTGCGTACAGCACTCCAGGACATCCATCATCCAACCTTGAACCCGCTCTTCGTGATCGAGCAAAAACAGTGCGTACTGCATCCGCTTGAAATGGTGTCGGTACCGGCCAGCAAACTGGGAGAACCCCTGCATTCCCTGTCAGGGCATGCCAACACGCTCATGGACGCGATCGACATGCTGATCTCCCAGGCATAGGACTGTAGGAAGCAGCGCCTTCAGGCCGGTGACCAGTCCAGCTCTGTAGTGACCCACTGAAAACCTGCTCAGGTGTTAGTTTTCCCAACTGAGGCACCGATGAGCAAATAATGGAAGAAGAGATCAAGCGCTGGGCCGCCCGGCGCTAATCGGCGCTGGTCCTTGAGATCGTCCAGGGCAAGACGACGATGGCCGCAACCAGCCACCGTTCGATCTGACTTCAACGGAAATCGGGATCTGGGTCGAAGACAGCAAGCGCGGCACGTAGAACGTGTTGTGGGCCAAGCCTGAAGACGACGAGCGGCAACTGAAGGGCCTGCAGGAAGCCTACGGCGAGGCCATACCCGCGCATGCTCAATGGACAGGTCGTCAGCACTCACAACCTCGGCCCCTGCGCAGCTAGCAGGCGCGCCATGCTACTTCCGATGTAGTCGGCGCCACCGCAGACAAAAGCTTTAACGCGTCTACCTTCTGGAACATGGGCGAGAAAATATTTCCAGAACACTAACTCACCAAAACTCTATCGGAAAGACACATCAATCACCCGAGCGGCATCACTTTCTGGCACTAAATCTAAGCGCTTTAAGCACTCCCACCCAATATCCAGCTAAAGGAATGATCGAGATCAATTCAGCACGCAGCTGCCGTCACCACCATCACCGTCCATCTTGCATGTCACCGTTCGAGTGCCTGGCGACTGCGGCGTAGCCGTTACCGCGACACCGATAGCCGAGCCGCCGCTGATCGTCAAGCATGCACTGGCCACAGCCACTGGCGGCGTTTCATCGTTATAGAGCATAGCAAGCGCATTGCTGGCATAGGCCTTGGCCTCGGCCATGCAAGCAGTTTCGATCGCATTTTTTCGGTAGTTGCTGTACGTCGGCAAAGCGATCACCGCCAAGACGCCAATGATCGCCACCACGATCATCAATTCAATCAATGTAAAACCACGCTGCTCAATCGGCATCACGACGCCCTCTCAATGCTCAAAATTAGAGCACCCCATTTCGTGGCAATTCACCATAAAAGCAGGCCCTGCAATAGCAGGGCCTGCTTTCTACTACTATTTCAACCGGCAACTTGCGGTCGACGACTGACACTCGACGTCTTTATCACCGACGCCTTTCTTGCTGAACTCTGCGTCCCATGCCGGCGGCGAGGCAACAGTCTCAACCTTGGCTGCGGTAACGGCCACACTGTTAGCCGTACATGCCTGTGCCGTATAGGCGGGCACATCATTATCGGTAAGCCCGCCCTTCACTGCAGAAACATATGAATTCATGAACGCCTTGGCTTCGGCCAAGCACGCATTATTGGCAGACTTAACGCGATAATTGTTGTAGGCGGGCAGCGCGATGGCTGACAGGATGGCGATGATCGCAACCACGATCATCAGTTCGATAAGGGTAAAGCCCTTCTGCATTTTCATTGGTACATCCCCTAGAGGTTGGTATGTGAGCACGACGGACCGTCGCCCGCCGGTATGGAGTTGCACAGCAGGATGCGTGCCAAATGCGCGCAACCTGCCCTGCTCCCCGGAACGCATGATGTCAGCATTGGCAGGGAAGGGAAGCATGGGGTGACGATTCTGCGACTGGCCCGACAAGGTGACGCATTGCGTCACATTACGTCCCGCAAAGAGACCCCAGGGATTCGCCTGGGTTACGCTCACACCTCAGAAACCGCCCGGCCATGATCGCCTTCGGTACATATCTCGCATGGAGCGTGACCCTCGACACGCTTACCGAAGACGGTGATGTCCTCCAACGGCGGACCAGTTACCATGCGATGGTTGTCCGGCCCGGGGAGTGGCTGGACGGGGAGAAAAACTGATGTCTGTTACCCGCAATGCCATGAACAAAGAGCCGATGGCGCGCAGCACCAGCCTTATGCAGCCATTTGTCTGGGAGGGGACCGACAAGCGCGGCGTGAAGATGAAAGGCGAGCAGGGCGCCCGCAATGCCAATCTTCTGCGCGCCGAACTCCGCAAGCAGGGCATTACCCCCACCGTGGTAAAGCCCAAACCGAAGCCAATGTTCGGCGCGGCAGGCAGCGCCATCAAAGCCAAGGACATCGCTTTTTTCAGCCGCCAGATGGCGACCATGATGAAATCCGGCGTGCCCATCGTGAGCGCACTGGAGATCATCGGCAGTGGCCACAAGAACCCACGCATGGCCAAGTTGGTCGGGCAGGTCCGTGCCGACCTGGAAGGCGGCTCCTCGCTGTACGAGGCCATCAGCAAGCACCCTGTGCAGTTCGATGAGCTGTACCGCAACCTGGTGAAGGCCGGTGAAGGCGCCGGCGTGCTGGAAACGGTGCTGGAAACCATTGCCAACTACCAGGAAAACCTGGAAACACTGAAGGGCAAAATCAAAAAGGCTCTGTTCTATCCAGCCATGGTCATCGCCGTGGCGTTGATTGTCAGTTCAATTCTCCTAATCTGGGTAGTCCCACAATTCGAAGAGATCTTCAAGAGCTTCGGCACAGACCTGCCGGTGTTCACCCAGATGATCGTTGCTGCCTCAGACTTCATGGTCGGCTGGTGGTGGCTGATCCTGCTGGTCGCGGTCGTGGGTATCGGCGGCTCCATCTTCGCGTACAAGCGCACCCCGAAGATGCAGTATGCGATGGACCGGCTGATCCTGAAGGTACCGGTGATCGGCCAGATCATGCACAACAGCTCCATCGCCCGTTTCGCCCGGACCACGGCGGTCACGTTCAAGGCCGGCGTCCCGCTGGTCGAGGCGTTGGGCATCGTGGCCGGCGCCACCGGCAACAAGACCTACGAGGATGCGGTCTTACGCATGCGCGACGACGTCGCGGTAGGCTACCCGGTGAACATGGCCATGAAGCAGGTGAACCTGTTCCCGCACATGGTGGTGCAGATGACCGGCATCGGCGAGGAGGCCGGCGCACTGGACACCATGCTGTTCAAGGTGGCCGAATATTTCGAGCAGGAAGTGAACAACGCCGTCGATGCCCTGAGCAGCCTGATCGAACCGATGATCATGGTGTTCATCGGCGTGGTCGTCGGCAGCATGGTGATCGGCATGTACCTGCCGATCTTCAAGCTCGCCTCCACCGTTGGATGATTGATACATGGCATTTCTCGACCAGAACCCGGCGCTGGGCTATCCACTGGCCGCCGGGCTGGGACTGCTGGTAGGCAGCTTCCTCAACGTGGTGATCCTGCGCCTGCCCAGGCGCATGGAGTGGCAGTGGAAGCGCGACGCGCGCGAGATCCTGGACGAGCCGGACATCTACGAGCCGCCGCCGCCCGGCGTGGTGGTGGAGCCCTCGCACTGCCCGCACTGTAAGCACAAGCTGAGCTGGTACGAGAACATCCCGCTGTTCAGCTGGATCATCCAGGGCGGCAAGTGCCGTCATTGCCAGGCGCCGATCTCCATCCAGTATCCGCTGGTGGAACTGTTGACCGCCGTGCTGGTACTGGCCAGCGTGTGGCAGTTCGGCTTCGGCTGGCAGGGCTTCGGCGCGATCGTGCTGACCTGTTTCCTGATCGCACTGTCGGGCATCGACCTGCGCACCCAGCTGCTGCCCGACCAGTTGACCCTGCCGCTGATGTGGCTGGGCCTGATCGGCAGCATGGACAACCTCTACATGCCCGCCAAGCCGGCCCTGATAGGCGCGGCAGCGGGCTATCTGTCGCTGTGGACGGTGTGGTGGCTGTTCAAGCAGATCACCGGCAAGGAAGGCATGGGCCACGGCGATTTCAAGCTGCTGGCGGCGCTCGGTGCCTGGTGCGGACTGAAGGGCATCCTGCCGATCATCCTGCTGTCCTCGCTGGTGGGCGCCATCGTCGGCTCGATCTGGCTGTACGCGCGCGGCCGCGACAAGGCCACCCCGATTCCGTTCGGCCCCTACTTGGCCATCGCCGGCTGGCTGGTCTTCATGTGGGGCGATCCGATGATCGCCGCTTACCGCCACTGGGCCGGCCTGGCGTGACGGCGGCCGCTCCCGGCCGCCCCACGGACATGGCTGTTCGCCCATGAGCGGCTTCATCGTCGGGCTGACCGGGGGCATAGCCTCGGGCAAGAGCGAGGTCACCCGGCGCTTCGAGGCCCTGGGCATCGTCGTGGCCGACGCGGATGTCGCCGCACGCGAGGTAGTGGCACCGGGCAGCCCCGCTCTTGAACAGATAGGCCGGCGCTTCGGCAGCGCGATGCTGCTGGCCGACGGTACGCTCGACCGCGCGCGGCTGCGCGGCCATGTCTTCGGCAACGACGGGGAACGCCAGGCGCTGGAAGCCATCACCCACCCGGCGATCCGTGCACGGGTGCGCGAACTCTGTGAGACAGCCGACGGCCCCTACGCGATCGCCGCGATCCCGCTGCTGGCTGAAGCCGGCGGGCGCGCAACCTATCCCTGGCTCGACCGGATCATGGTGGTCGACGCCCCCGAATCGGTGCGCCACGCCCGCCTGCGCCAGCGCGACGACATCGACGATGCCCTAGCCACGCGCATGATCCAGGCCCAGGCAGGCCGCGACCAGCGCCTGGCGCTGGCCGACGACGTGATCGTCAACGATGGCCACCCCAACCATCTGCAACCGCAGGTGGAAAGACTGGACCGCCTGTACCGGCAGCTGGCGGCCAGGGACGCGCGCGCGCCCTGATGCCAGCGCATGCGCCCGGCGGTGCCCCGCTCTACAAGGCGGCCATGTTCTGTAGCGCCGGGCAACGCCCGGCGGGCTTTCCCGGCCAGGCCTCAGCGGGGCGTTGCCCCGCTCTACAAGGTGGCGGGGCCCTGTAGCGCCGGGCAGCGCCCGGCAGAGCTTTCCCGGCCAAGCCCCAGCGAGGCTTTGCCCCGCTCTACAAGGCGGCGATGTTCCCGTAGCGCCGGGCAGCGCCCGGCAGGGCTTTCCCGGCCAGGCTCCAGCGGGGCGGTGTCCCGCTCTACAAGGCGGCGATGTTCCCGTAGCGCCGGGCAACGCCCGGTGGGGCTTTCCCGGCCAGGCCCCAGCGGGGCGTTGCCCCGCTCTACAAGGCGGCGATGTTCCCGTAGCGCCGGGCAACGCCCGGCGGGGCTTTCCCGGGCAGGCCCCAGCGGGGCTTTGCCCCGCTCTACAAGGCGGCGATGTCCCGTAGCGCCGGGCAACGCCCGGCGGGGCTTTCCCGGCCAGGCCCCAGCGGGGCGTTGCCCCGCTCTACAAGGCGGCCATGTTCTGTAGCGCCGGGCAACGCCCGGCGGGACGTTCCCGGGCAGGCCCCAGCCGGGCGTTTCCCCGCGCTACAAGGCGGCGATGTTCTGTAGCGCCGGG
>NZ_JASCOS010000041.1:0-27151 GCF_029959705.1 Stenotrophomonas sp. PS02297
GGCCCCCGGGTGGGGGCCGTCGCGGGTGCATGTTGCGGGGGAACGTCAGCGCTGGTCGCTGCCGATCCACTTGTAGGCCAGGCCGCCGATCAGCGCGCCCAGGAACGGCGCCACCCAGAACAGCCACAGCTGGCCCATCGCGCCGGGGCCGGCGAACAGCGCCACCGCGGTGGAGCGCGCCGGGTTCACCGAGGTGTTGGTGACCGGGATGCTGATCAGGTGGATCAGGGTCAGCGCCAGGCCGATCGCGATCGGAGCGAAGCCGGCCGGCGCCTTGCCGTGGGTGGAGCCCATGATCACCACCAGGAACATCGCGGTCATCACCACTTCGCACAGGAAGGCGGCGGCCACGCTGTAGCCGCCCGGCGACAGCGCGCCGTAGCCGTTGCTGGCGAAGGCGCCGGCCTGGCTGCCGTCGATGGCGAAACCGGGCTGGCCCTGCGCGATATGCAGCAGGATGAAGGCGGCGAGGGTGCCGCCCAGCACCTGGGCGACGATATAGGGCACCAGGTCCTTGCCGGCGAAGCGGCCGCCGGCCCACAGGCCGAGGCTGACCGCCGGGTTGAAGTGCGCGCCGGAGACGTGCCCGAACGCATAGGCGCCGGTCAGCACGGTCAGGCCGAACGCCAGCGCGACACCGACGAAGCCGATGCCCAGTGGATTGCCGTCACCGCCGAACTTGGCCGCCAGCACGGCGCTGCCGCAGCCGCCCAGCACCAGCCAGAAGGTGCCGAGGAACTCGGCCGCCAGTCGCTTCCCCATGCTCATCGTCTATTCCCCGCAGTGGCCCGGAGTGGGCGCAGGAAAAATAACCAAGAACCGTGATGGCGGCGTATCGAAAACGTTAACCGGCGCCTCAGCCCGGCAGCGGGATGAATTCCTTGTCGTCGCCGGGGATGGTGCCGAAGCGGCCGTCGCGCCAGTCGTCCTTGGCCTGCTCGATGCGCTCCTTCGAACTGGAGACGAAGTTCCACCACAGGTGACGCGGGCCGTCGAGCGGCTCGCCGCCCATCAGCATCGCCTTGAGCGGGGTCCTGGCGCGCAGGCGTCCGCGCGCGCCCGGCTCCGGAATCACCAGGTGCTGCACCGGGATGTCCACGCCGTCGAGCTGCGCATCGCCTTCCAGCACGTAGAGCGCGCGCTCTACGTGCGAGGTATCCAGGTCGATCTCGGCGCCCGGCTCCAGGTCGATGGCGACATTGAGCGTGTCGGCGAATACCCGTACCGGCGATTCCTCGCCATAGGCGCGGCCGGCGATCACCCGCAGCCAGGCGCCGTCGCGACGCTGCTGCGGCAGCTGCGCCGCGCCGAAGTGATGGAATTCCGGCGCGGTTTCCTCGTATTCCTTCGGCAGCGCCACCCAGGTCTGCATGCCGTGCAGCGGATGGTCGTGCTCGCGCTCGGGCGGCGGCGTGCGTTCGGAATGGGCGATGCCGCGGCCGGCAGTCATCCAGTTGACGTCGCCGGGGCGGATGACCTGTTCCGAGCCGAGCGTGTCGCGGTGGCCGATGGCGCCGGACCACAGGAAGGTGACCGTCGCCAGGCCGATATGCGGATGCGGGCGCACGTCGATGCCCTGGCCGGGCGCGAACACCGCCGGGCCCATGTGGTCGACGAACACGAACGGCCCGACGCTGCGCGCTTGCAGCGTCGGCACGGCGCGGCGCACCTGGAAACCACCGAGGTCGTGGACACGGGGGCTGATGATCGTGGTCATGGCGCGGGCTCCTTTGCGGGGATGGGCAGGATGGCATGCGCCGCGCGCCTGTGCCGGCGGTCCGGCCGTAACGGACTGTTGCCGCGATGGATCAGGCGCCGCCGTCGCGGCGCGAGGCGATGCGGTCGGCCAGGCGCGTGGGTTCGGGCAGGCGGTAGCGGGTGAGGCAGGCCAGCACCAGCGGCAGGCAGGCCTGCACCGAGACGTGGTTGCCCGGCGAGATGAACAGCGGATTGCAGCGCGGCTTGCTGCGCAGCACCCAGCCGACCTGGCGGCCCTTGTGGAACAGCGGCGCGTGGTCGCCGCGCTCCGGTCCCGGTTCGGCGTAGTCGCCGACCAGGCGGCTCTTGCCCACGCCGATGCTGGGCAGCCCGGTCAGCACGCCCAGATGCGCGGCGATGCCCAGCCCGCGCGGATGGGCGATGCCGTGGCCGTCGACCAGCACCAGCTGCGGCTCCTCCCGCAGTTGCCGCAGCGCCTG
Source organism: Stenotrophomonas sp. PS02297 (assembly GCF_029959705.1). NCBI lineage: Bacteria > Pseudomonadati > Pseudomonadota > Gammaproteobacteria > Lysobacterales > Lysobacteraceae > Stenotrophomonas > Stenotrophomonas sp. PS02297. The sequence goes on from NZ_JASCOS010000041.1 coordinate 2,199, forward strand.
CAGCACCGCCGGCAGTTCGCGGAAACTGAGCAGGCCGGGGATGTAGGGCAGGGCGGTGGGCAGGCGCGCCAGGGTCGATTCGACCGGCTGCAGGCTGAAGCCATCCACGCGCACCGCCACCGAGCGGGTGATGCGGCCCTCGTCCTCGAAGCCGCTGTCCACGCCGGCCACGCGTGCCGGCAGGGCGGCCAGGCGGTCGTCCAGTTCCACGCGCGCGGCCAGTTCGACCTGTTGGCGGCGCAGCCCGGCCAGGGCGGCGGGGGCGATGTCGGCGGGAGGCAGGAAGCGCATGCGTCCAAGCCTGCCACTTCCGCGGTGGCCGCGCAGTGCAGGCGGAGGCGCGAAGGGAAGCGGCTACAATCGACCGGTTCCCTTTCCCCCGACCCGGAGACTTTCGCAGTGACCCGCAAACTCGTGCTGTTGCGCCATGGCCAGAGCCAGTGGAACCTCGACAACCGCTTCACCGGCTGGGTGGACGTGGAGCTGACCGAGCAGGGCCGCCGCGAAGCCGCCGCCGCCGGCCGGCTGATGAAGGAAGAAGGGCTGCAGTTCGATGTCGCCCACACCTCGGTGCTCAAGCGCGCCATCCACACCCTGCAGGGCGCGCTGGCCGAACTGGGCCAGGACTGGCTGCCGGTGAACAAGTCCTGGCGGCTCAACGAGCGCCATTACGGCGGCCTGCAGGGCCTGGACAAGGCCGAGACCGCCGCCAAACACGGCGAGGAGCAGGTCAAGGTATGGCGCCGCTCCTACGACATCCCGCCGCCGCCGATGGACCTGGAAGACCCGGGCCATCCGATCCACGACCGCCGCTACGCCGGCCTGGACCGCAATGCGCTGCCGGGCACCGAGTCGCTGGCCACCACCCTGGACCGCGTGCTGCCGTACTGGCACGACGCCATCGCCCCGCAGCTGAAGGACGGCAGGACCGTGCTGGTCACCGCCCACGGCAACTCGCTGCGCGCGCTGTACAAGTACCTCAACCATGTCTCGCGCGAGGAAATCCTCGAGCTCAACATCCCCACCGGCATCCCGCTGCTGTTCGAATTGAACGATGACCTGAGCGTGCAGTCGTTCCGCTACCTCGGCGATCCGGAAGCGGCGAAGAAGGCGGCCGAGGCCGTGGCCAACCAGGGCAAGGCGAAGTAACGCCGGCCTGCCCGACGCATCGAAACACCCGGCTTGGGCCGGGTGTTTTCGTTTGTGGATCGACGGACAGGGCGGGATCAGCGGCGGCAGCTGGCCGGTTCGGCCTTGCAGGCTTCGTTGATCCGGTTGTCGCGCAGGCCCGCGTTCTTGCCGAGGACGTAGCCTGCGACCAGCTGGAACATGATCACCGCCAGCACGATGCTCACGATCCACAGGGTGATCTTGATGCGGTCGGCCGCTCCGATGCCGGAAGCGGGCCGCGCCGGCGCGGCTTCGCGACCGGCCAGTTGCCCCGGTTCGATACCCAGCGCGGCGGCCACCGCCATCCGCGACTCATGCGAGGCCTTGCCTTCGGCCTCCAGCCGCTGCACGGTGCGCGGGCTGAGCCCGGCCACGTCCGCCAGGTGTTCCTGCGACCAGCCGCGCGCCTCGCGCAATGTCCTGATCCGGTTGGCGTCGATCTTCATCGTTTTCTCGTCCACTGTGACCGCTCCGCGATGGTAAGGGAGCCGGCACGCTGCCGCGACGGCCCGCCCCGGACCACGACAGCGACACGCCAGATTCACGACAGGCCTTGCCGATCAAGGTCTTGCCGGACGCTCGGCCGGCCGCCGCGCCGCTGCCCGCCGGCCGGGCTATGCTTCGACCACGGCGGCGGCGCGGCCGGTTTTTCCATCCAACGCACAGGGAAACCGCATGAACACGTCCACGGAGCGACGCCATTTCTGGCGTGCCCCCTTCCATTCACCGGCCCGCCTGGTCCGCGCCGACGGCCGCATCCATGCGGGGCAGGTACACGATGTGTCGCTGAAGGGCGCGCTGTTCGAGGTGGGCGCCGGCGACGACTGCCGGCTGGACGAGTGCTGCCAGCTGCAGGTCGATCTGTCCGAAGACCTGCCGATCCGCATGCAGGCCACCGTGGTGCATGTGGAAGGATGCAACGTCGGCCTGCGCTGCGATGAGATCGACCTGGACAGCATCACCGCGCTGCGCCGCGTGATCGAACTCAATGCCGCCGATCCGGCCCTGCTGGAACGCGAGCTCGGTGCGCTGGTGCGGCACGGCTGACCGGCCGGGCGCTCAGCGGAAGAAGCGGCTCGGCGTCAGTCCGAAGCGGCGCTTGAACATGGTGGCGAACGCGCTGGGGCTTTCGTAGCCCAGCGCCAGCGCCACGTCGATGACCTTCTCGCCGACCGCCAGCCGTTCCAGCGCGCGCAGCAGCCGCGCCTGCTGCCGCCACTGGCCGAAGGTCATGCCCAGTTCGCGCGCACACAGGCGCTGGATCGTCTTTACGTCCACCTGCAGGCGTGCGGCCCAGTCCTGCAGGGTGGAGGCGTCGTCCGGCTGCCGTTCCAGCCGCCGGCCGATCGCGCGCAGACGCGGGTCGGCCGGTTCGGGCAGGTGCAGCGGCAGCGCCGGCAGGGTCTGCATTTCGTCCAGGACCAGGCGCATCAGGCGGCCGTCGCGCGAGTCCTCGACGTACGGTTGCGCGACGCCGGCGGCGGCGCGGATCAGCGCCGCCAGCAGCGGCGTGACCGATACCGCCGAGGCGCCGGCCGGCGCCTGCGGCATGGCGGCCGGCGCGACATAGAGGCTGCGCATGCGCACCAAGCCGATGCAGTGCACCACATGGCCGGTGCCGGCGGGAATCCAGATCGCGCGCGTGCTGGGCACCACCCAGCGGCCCATGCCGGCGCGCACGACCAGCGCGCCGCTCTCGGCATACACCAGCTGGTGGCGGTCGGGATGGTGGTGCAGCGGAATGAGCGTGCCGGGGGCGTAGTCGCGGGCCTTGCAGTACACCGCCGTCTCCGGGCCGACGGGCAACGGCAGGCGCTGCCCCCGGCGGTCGCCAATGTCCTTTTCGAGAGGGTACATGACCATATCGCGCAGGAAGGGCGTGGCTGGCGACTCTACCATGCGCGCCGCTCCCCACTGCCTGGTGCCGCCATGTCCGCAGCCGCCCCCGTTGCCGCCTCCCCCACGACCACGCGCCGCCCGGTAGCGGTGGGCGTGCTGGCTGCGATCAGCGGTTCGCACCTGGTCAACGACATGATGCAGTCGCTGATCCTGGCGCTGTATCCGATCTTCAAGGGCCAGTTCCACCTGAGCTTCGCCCAGGTCGGCCTGATCACCCTGACCTACCAGCTCACCGCCTCGCTGTTCCAGCCGCTGATCGGCCTGCGCACCGACCGCCGCCCGGCGCCGTATTCGCTGCCGATGGGCATGGCCTCGACCCTGTGCGGCCTGCTGCTGCTGGCCTACGCGCCGAACTTCGCCACGGTGCTGGCGGCGGCGATGCTGGTCGGCATCGGTTCGGCCATCTTCCATCCCGAATCCTCGCGCATCGCGCGCCTGGCCTCGGGCGGGCGCCACGGCCTGTCGCAGTCCATTTTCCAGCTGGGCGGCAACGCCGGCACGGCCGTCGGTCCGCTGCTGGCGGCGGCGGTGATCGTGCCCAACGGCCAGCGCAGCGTGGCCTGGTTCGGCTGCGCGGCGCTGCTGGGCATCGGCCTGCTGTGTTACGTGGGGCGCTGGTACCAGCAGCATCTGCTGGCCGTCGCCGCCAGCCCGAAGCCGCGCGCGGCCGCCGGCGCGGCGCGGCTGCCGTCGCGCACCGTGGCCTGGGTGATCGCGGTGCTGCTGGTGCTGATCTTCAGCAAGTACTTCTACATCGCCGGCCTCAGCAGCTACTACACGTTCTACCTGATGCAGAAGTTCGGAGTGTCGGTGCAGAGCGCGCAGCTGCACCTGTTCGGCTTCCTGCTGGCCTCGGCGGCCGGCACCCTGATCGGTGGGCCGGTGGGCGACCGCATCGGCCGCAAGCCGGTGATCTGGGCCTCGATCCTGGGCGTGGCGCCGTTCGCGCTGGTCCTGCCCTACGCCAACCTGGAATGGACCACGGTGCTGACCCTGGTCATCGGCTTCGTCCTGTCCTCGGCGTTCTCGGCCATCCTGGTTTACGCGCAGGAACTGATGCCGCACCGCATCGGCACCGTGTCGGGCCTGTTCTTCGGCTTCGCCTTCGGCATGGGCGGGCTGGGCGCGGCGGTGCTGGGCGTGCTGGCCGACCACACCAGCATCGTGTGGGTCTACAAGGCGATCTCGTTCCTGCCCTTGCTGGGCATGGTGGCGGCACTGCTGCCGGGCCCGCGCGCGCTGCAACGCTGACTGCGCCACGCGGCCTTCCGTGGGCCGCGGCATGCACGCGGAGTGACGGTGGCGCGCGGACGCTGCGCTACGATCCCGCGTTCCGGCGCCATGGTGTGTCCGTGCGCGCCGGTTTTTCTTCCGTGAGCGAGGAAACCGCGATGATCCCCAAGAACACGATCTGCCTGTGGTACGACGGTGCCGCGCTGGAAGCGGCCACCTTCTATGCCGAGACGTTTTCCGACAGCAGGGTGGTGGCCGTCCACCGCGCGCCCGGTGACTATCCCGCGGGCAAGCAGGGCGATGTGCTGACAGTCGAATTCACGGTGCTCGGCATTCCGTGCCTGGGCCTGAATGGCGGCCCGGCGTTCAGGCACAGCGAGGCGTTCTCGTTCCAGGTCGCGACCGACGACCAGGCCGAGACCGACCGGCTGTGGGACGCGATCGTCGGCAACGGCGGCGAGGAAAGCGCCTGCGGCTGGTGCCGCGACAAGTGGGGATTGTCGTGGCAGATCACGCCGCGCGCACTGACCGCGGCCATCGCCGACCCCGATCCGACCGCGGCCAAGCGCGCGTTCGAGGCGATGATGGGAATGCGCAGGATCGACATCGCCGCGATCGAGGCGGCGCGCCGCGGCTGAAGCCGCGCGTCGCGCGGCGGCTTTCGCCGCGGGCATGACCTTCGGCCTATCCGCAGCGGAGCGCCATCGCCTACGCTCGGGGATTGGCCGCGCGCAGGCGCGGCATTCCCTGCTAGGCCGGAGATCCGCATGACCCTTTCCAAGCTCGTCCCGTTGTCCCTGACCGTCGCCATCGCCGCCTCGCTGGCCGCCTGCGGCAAGACCGAAGCCCCGGCCGCCGAAGCGGCGAAGCCGGCCTTCGACCTGTCGCGGATCAAGACGCCGTCGGTGACATTCAGTGCAGCCGACCTGGACCCGGCCGTGTCGGCCTGTACCGACCTCAACGGCTTCGTCAACGGCAAGTGGCTCAAGGCCAACCCGGTGCCGGGCGACCAGGTGACCTGGGGCAGCTTCGAGATCCTGCGCGAGCGCTCGCTGGAAGTGCAGCACGCGCTGGTCGAGCAGGCCGCCGCAGCCAACGCCAAGGCCGGCTCGGTGGAAGCGCAGATCGGCGATATCTGGAAGACCGGCTCGGACGAGGCTGCGATCGAAGCGGCCGGCATCAAGCCGCTGCAGCCGGAGCTGGACAGGATCGCCGCACTCAACGACGGCGCCGCCATCGCCGGCTACCTGCGCCAGGCCTACGCGCAGGGCCAGGGCTTCCTGTTCTCGCTGTACGCCAGTCCGGACTTCAAGGATTCGGCCAACGTCATCGCCTATGTCGGCCAGGGCGGCCTGGGCCTGCCGGAGAAGGGCTATTACTTCGACGAATCGCAGGCCAAGATCCGCGAGGCCTACGTGGCCTACATCGAGCAGATGCTGGCCCTGTCCGGGGTGGACGCCGCACAGGCCAAGGAGCAGGCCAAGGCGGTGATGGAATTCGAAACCCGCCTGGCCAAGGCCTCGCTGTCGCGCATCGAGCTGCGCGACCCGGCCAAGCGCTACAACCCGGTCAGCGCCGCCGATGCCGACAGGCAGACCCCGAATTTCAGCTGGACCGCGCTGTTCGACACGCTGCAGATCCCGGCCAAGGACAAGTTCTCGCTGGCGCAGCCGGGCTTCTTCGGCGAGCTGGACAAGATGCTGGCCGACGTGCCGGCCGCAACCTGGCAGGCCTACCTGCGCTTCCACACCGTGGACAACGCCGCGCCGTACCTGAGCATGGCCTTCGAACAGGCCAGCTTCGACTTCTTCAGCAAGACCCTGCGCGGCCAGCAGGAAATGCAGCCGCGCTGGAAGCGCGTGCTCGAGTCGGTGAACGGCGCGATGGGCGAAGCGCTGGGCCAGCTGTACGTGGACGCGGTGTTCCCGGCCGAGTCCAAGGTGGCCATGCAGCACCTGGTGGAAAACCTGTCGGTGGCGCTGAAGGCGCGCCTGGAAACCCTGCCGTGGATGGGCGAGGAAACCAAGAAGAAGGCGCTGGAGAAGTGGGCCAGCTTCACCCCGAAGATCGGCTACCCGGACAAGTGGCGCGACTGGTCGGGCCTGGCCACCAAGGGCGACAGCTACCTGGGCAACATGCAGGCCGCGCGCGCGTTCAACTACCGCTACATGCTCGACAAGATCGGCAAGCCGGTGGACAAGACCGAGTGGGGCATGACCCCGCAGACGGTCAACGCCTACTACAACGCGACCAAGAACGAGATCGTGTTCCCGGCGGCGATCCTGCAGCCGCCGTTCTTCGACGCCAAGGCCGACCCGGCGCTGAACTACGGCGGCATCGGCGCGGTGATCGGCCACGAGATGATGCACGGCTACGACGACTCGGGCAGCCAGTTCGCCGCCAACGGCAACTTCGACAACTGGTGGACCGACGCCGACCGCGGCGCCTTCAACAGCCGCACCGACCAGCTGGTCGCGCAGTTCGACGGCTATGAGGCGCTGCCGGGCGTGAACGTGAAGGGCAAGCTGACCCTGGGCGAGAACATCGGCGACCTCGGCGGCCTGACCGTGGCCTACGACGCGCTGCAGATGGCGCTCAAGGAAGACCCGTCGAAGAACGTGGCGGTGGATGGCTACAGCGAGGACCAGCGCTTCTTCATGAACTGGGCCACGGTGTGGCGCCGCAACTTCACCGAGGGCGAACTGCGCGTGCGCCTGAACACCGATCCGCACGCGCCGGCCAACTTCCGCGCCAACGGCACGCCGTCGAACATGCCGGCCTATGCCGCCGCGTTCCAGTGCAAGGCCGGCGACCCGATGGTGCGTGGCGACGACAAGCGCGTGGTCATCTGGTGACCGGCGCCAACGGCCGCAACCGCTGACAGGGAAGGCCCGGCATTGCCGGGCCTTCCGCGTTCCGGGGCATGGGTGGCCAGCGCATCGCGACGCGCGCGCTCGCCACCTCACCTGGACGGCGTATGCGCGGCGTGCTCGCAGCGCGCGTATTCCTCGCGGCTCAGGGTCTTGTCCTTGTCGGTATCGCATTTGTGCAGGCGTGCGGCGATGGCCGGCGGATAGACGTCGATCTCGGCCAGGGTGACGATGCCGTCCTTGTTCTTGTCGATCGCGTCATAGTCCGGCAACGGTGGCGGCGCGGTCTTGTCCGCGGCGGTGGCGGTGCAGGCCACGCCGGCGATGATGGCGGCGGCCAGGAACAGGGGCAGGGAAGGGATGGTGTGCATGGCGTCGAACTCCTTGGCGGGGCCGGAACCTCCGGCGCTTCCGTGCGCGCAGATGGCGCCTGCCGGCCTTCGCCGCGCGTGAAAAAACGGTGCCTGCCGCCGACGCCGGCAGGGCGGGGTTCAGCCAGCGGCCACGGGCAGATGCGGCGGTGGCGGCGGGCGTGTTATTGATCCGGCTCCGCCATCGGCGGCGGGCCATCGACCACAGGGAGGCTGCATGGTGCCGGAGGCAGGCGAACCGCACGCGCTGCTGCAGTTGGGAGTCACTGCCGTCGTATTCGTGGCGCACCTGGCGGTGGCGGCGCGCGCGCTGACCCGCGCCAACCGCGCGCCGGCCTCGCGCGCGGCGTGGGTGGCGGTGGTGATGCTGGCGCCGGTGGTGGGCATGGTCGCCTACCTGCTGCTGGGCGAGACCAGCATCGGCCGCGCGCGCTTCCGCCGCGTGGAACAGGCCCTGGGACGGATGGGCATGGCGGCGGCTGCGATCACCCGGCTGCCGGCGGCCGCGCCGGTGGCCGATACTGCCGCACCGCTGCTGGAGCTGGCGCGTTCGATCAACGGCCTGCCGGCGGTCGGCGGGAACCGCGTGACGCTGCTGGGCGACGCCGACAGTCCCGCGGGCGCGCCGGAAAGCGACTGCCGCCGCGCGCTGGACACGCTGGTGGCCGACATCGAACAGGCCCGCGAGAGCGTGCACATCGCCTTCTACATCTGGCTGGACGATGGCGCCGGCGGCCGCGTGGCCGATGCGGTGGCCGCCGCGGCGCGGCGCGGCGTGGCCTGCCGGGTGATGGTCGATGCGCTGGGCTCGCGCGCCTTCATCGACGGCCCGCGCTGGAAGCAGCTGGGCGAGGCCGGAGTGAAACGGCTGAAAACGCTGGACGACATCAAGCGCCTGCAGCACATGGCGTTCAGCCGCATGGACCTGCGCGACCACCGCAAGATCGTGGTGATCGACAACCGCATCGCCTATTGCGGCAGCCAGAACTGCGCCGATCCGGAGTTCCGGGTGAAGCCAGCCTGCGCGCCGTGGATCGACCTGCTGCTGCGCTGCGAGGGTCCGGTGGTGGCGCTGGTCCAGTTCCTGTTCCTCAGCGGCTGGATTCCGGAAGCGGGCGAGAGCGGGCTGGACGGCTATGCGGTCGCGACCGTGCCGCAGTGGCATGAAGGCGGCTGCATCGCCACCGCCTTCGAGACCGGGCCGATCACGCGGCCCAACGCCATGGCCGATATGTTCGTGGCCTGCATCCATGCCGCGCGGCGCGAACTGGTGATCACCACGCCGTATTTCGTGCCGGACGAATCCATCCTGCGCGCGCTCTGCTCTGCGCCGCGGCGCGGCGTGTGCACGAAGCTGGTGCTCCCACGCCGCAACGATTCGTGGCTGGTCGGGCAGGCCAGCCGCAGCGCCTATGCCGACCTGCTGCGCAGCGGCGTGGAAGTCCACGAGTATCCGCTGGGCCTGCTGCACGCCAAGTCGCTGACCGTCGATGGCGAGATCAGCCTGGTGGGCTCGGCCAACATAGACCGGCGCAGCCTGGAGCTCAATTTCGAGAACAGCCTGCTGATCGCCGACGCGCAGGTGACCGCCGCGATCCGCCGGCGCCAGGAAAAATACCTGTCCGTGTCCATTGCGGTGACGCAGGAACAGGTCGATGGCTGGTCGTTCGCCACGCGGCTGGTGCAGAACGCGGTGGCGATGATGTCGCCGGTGCTGTAAGCGCGCCGGGTGTGCCGGGACTCAGGCGCCGATGGCGGCGCGTCCGCGCAGCAGGCCGCGGAATTCCCCGAACAGGCGCGGATCGACCAGCCGGTTCTTCTCGCGGTTGAGGATGGCCAGCGCATCGTCCGCGCACAGCGGGCCGCGGTAGGGACGATGCGAGGTCAACGCGTCGTAGCCGTCGGCGATGGTCAGGATGCGCGCTTCCAGCGGGATGTCCTCGCCCTGCAGGCCGTGCGGGTAACCGCTGCCGTCCCAGGCTTCGTGGTGATGCAGGATCAGCCGCGCCACGGCGGCGGCATCGTCGCGGCCGGTGGCCGCGAACAGGCGCGCGCCGCGTTCGGGGTGAGTGCGCATCTTCTCCATCCGCGGCTCGTCCAGGCGGCCGGGATGCAGCAGCACGTCGTCGCGGATGCCGATCTTGCCGACATCGTGGAAGCGCGCGGCCAGCGCCAGCTGTTCCAGCTGCGCGCCGGACAGCCCGCAGCGCTCGCCCAGCCCGTGCGCCAACAGCGAAACCCGGTCGCAGTGCTGGTCGGTGTAGCTGTCGCGCTCGTCCAGCGCGGCGGCGAGCACGGCGATGCCGCAGCTGTCGTTTTCAGGCGGGAGGGACAGGCCAGGGGGCGAGGGAATCGGGAACATGGAGCGCCGCACCGCGGGGAAGGCGGCCTGGCCGGGAGGAGGGCGGTTATTGTCCCCGGCGCCTCCGTTCCTGGCAAACCCTTCATCCACTCACGCCGGCCGCAGGGTGGTCAGCAGCGCGCGCGCGGCGTTGAAGCGGTCCGCGCTTTCCGGCAGCGGATGCCGGATGCGCAGCTTGTCCGGGCCGTCCATCTGGTACAGCTTGGGCTGCTTCTGGATCAGCTGGATCACCGCCATCGGGTCGATGTCGGGCTTGGCCTCGAACACGATGCGGCCGCCATTCTCGCCCAGCTCCAGCTTGCGGATGCCCAGCGCGTTGGCCTGCAGCTTCAGTTCGGCGATGGCGAACAGGTGCTTGGCCGCATCCGGCAGCAGGCCGAAGCGGTCGATCATCTCCACCTGCAGCTCGCGCAATGCGACGCTGTCGCGCGCGCTGGAAATGCGCTTGTACAGGGTCAGGCGCGTATGCACGTCGGGCAGGTAGTCTTCCGGGATCAGCGCCGGCACGTGCAGTTCGACCTCGGCGCCGCGCACTTCCTCGCCGCTGTCCAGGTCGGGCAGCTTGCCGGCCTTGATCGAGCGCACCGCGCGTTCGAGCAGCTCGGTGTACAGGCTGAAGCCGACTTCGGCCATCTGCCCGCTCTGGTCCTCGCCGAGCAGTTCGCCGGCGCCGCGGATTTCCAGGTCATGGGTGGCCAGGGTGAAGCCGGCGCCGAGTTCGTCCATCGAGGCGATGGCGTCCAGCCGCTTCTGTGCGTCGGGCGTGATCGAACGCTTGTCCGGCACCACCAGGTACGCATAGGCGCGATGGTGCGAGCGGCCGACGCGGCCGCGCAGCTGGTGCAGCTGGGCCAGGCCGAAGCGGTCGGCGCGGTTGATGATGATGGTGTTGGCGTTGGGGATGTCGATGCCCGATTCGATGATGGTGCTGGCCAGCAGCACGTTGAAGCGCTGCTTCTGGAAATCCAGCATCACCTTTTCCAGCTCGCGCTCGGGCATCTGCCCATGGGCCATGCCGATGCGCGCCTCGGGCACCAGCTCGGACAGCTCGCGCTGCATGCGGCCCATGCTCTCCACGTCGTTGTGCAGGAAATACAGCTGGCCGCCGCGCGAGAGCTCGCGCTGGAACGATTCGCGCAGCTGCGCGTTGTCCCACTGGGTGACGAAGGTCTGCACCGCCAGCCGGTTCGGCGGCGGCGTGGCAATGATCGACAGGTCGCGCAGCCCGGCCATGGCCATGTTGAGCGTGCGCGGGATCGGCGTGGCGGTGAGCGTGAGCAGGTGCACGTTGGCGCGCATCGCCTTGAGCGCTTCCTTCTGGCGCACACCGAAGCGCTGTTCCTCGTCGACGATGACCAGGCCCAGGTCCTTGAACTTCACGTCCGGCTGCAGCAGGCGGTGGGTGCCGACGATCACGTCGATGCCGCCCTCGGCGACCTTGTCCAGTTCGGCCCTGATCTCCTTGGTGGACTTGAAGCGCGACAGCACCTCGACCTTGAGCGGGTAATCGGCGAAGCGGTCGCGGAAGTTGCGGTAGTGCTGCTCGGCCAGCAGCGTGGTCGGCACCAGCACGGCGACCTGCTTGCCGCCACTGGCGGCGGCGAAGGCGGCGCGCACGGCCACTTCGGTCTTGCCGAAGCCGACGTCGCCGCAGACCACGCGGTCCATCGGCTGACTGGACTGCAGGTCGCGCAGGGTGGCTTCGATCGCGGCCAGCTGGTCCGGGGTTTCCTCGAACGGGAAGCCGGCGGCGAACGGTTCGTACATGGCGCGGTCGATGTCCAGCGCCAGGCCGGCGCGGGCCTGGCGCCGCGCCTGGATCTCCAGCAGCTCGGCGGCGACGTCGCGGACCTTCTCGGCAGCCTTGCGCTTGGCCTTGGCCCACTGCTCGCCGCCCAGCGAATGCAGCGGCGCGGTTTCCGGCGAGGCGCCGGAGTAGCGGCTGATCAGGTGCAGCTGCGCGACCGGCACGTACAGACGGTCGCCCTTGGCGTATTCGATCTCGAGGAATTCGCCGGGCATGCCGCCGACGTCCATCGCGATCAACCCGCGGTAGCGGCCGACGCCATGGTCCTCGTGGACGATGGGCGCGCCTTCGGTCAGCTCGCCGAGGTCGCGGATGATCGCTTCCGGCTCGCGCCCGGCACGGCGGGTGCGGCGCGCCTGGCCGGCGCGCTCGGGGAACAGCTGGCGCTCGGTGAGCACCGCCAGCGCCGGTTCGGACAGGGCGAAGCCATCGTCCAGCGGCGCCACGGTGATCGCGAAGCGCGGCGCATCGTCGGCCAGGAAGGCCGGCAGGCCCGGCACCACCGGCGGCCGCAGGTCGGCGGCCTGCAGCACTTCCAGCAGCGCCTCGCGGCGGCCCGGCGAATCTGCGGCGACCAGCACCCGGCCGGGGTAGTGGTCGAGGAAGGACTTCAGCGCCTGCCCGGCGGGCGCGTCCTTGGCGGCCACCGGCAACGGTGGCAGCGGCTGGTCGCCCAGCGCCTGCGCCTCGGCGATGCGCGGGTGGTCGGCGGGCCACACTTCCACGCGTGGCTGCCGGTTGAACTGCTCGCGCAGCCCGTCCGGCGACTGGTAGATCTCCTCCGGCGGCAGCAGCGGCCGTTCGATGTCGTGGCGGCGCTGCTCGTAGCGGCTGCGGGTCTGTGTCCAGAACGCGTCGGCCGCTTCGCCCACGCCGGGCGCGAGCACGGTCAGGAAACCCTCGGGCAGGTAGTCGAACAGCGTCGCCGTTGTGTTGAAGAACAGCGGCAGGAAGTATTCGATGCCCGAGGGCGGGACGCCGGCCTTCAGGTCCTGGTAGAGCGGGCTGCGGCGGGTGTCCACGTCGAAGCGCTCGCGCAGCGTGGCCAGCACTTTGGCGAGGCTGGCCTCGTCCATCGGCACTTCGCGGCCTGGCAGCATCTTCACCGCGCCGACCTTGTCCAGCGAGCGCTGCGATTCGGGGTCGAATTCGCGGATCGAGTCGATGTCCTCGTCCAGCAGTTCGATGCGCAGCGGTGCGCCGGCACCCATCGGGTAGACGTCGAGCAGGCCGCCGCGCACGGCGAAGTCGCCCGGGTCCATCACCTGCGGCACGTTGCGGTAGCCGGCGCTTTCCAGGCGGCGCTTCTCCGCATCCATGTCCAGGCGCTGGCCGACCTCCAGGTCGAAGCTGCCGCCGACGATGTAGCTCAGCGGCGCCAGCCGCTGCAGCAGGGTCTGCACCGGCACCACCACGATGCCGCGCGCGAGCGCGGGCAGGCGGTGCAGCGCGGCCAGGCGCTGGGAAATGATGTCCGGGTGCGGGCTGAACTGGTCGTAGGGCAGGGTTTCCCAGTCGGGAAACGGCACCACCGGCAAGGCCGCATCGTCGCCCAGCAGGGTCTGCAGGTCGGCGACGGCCTGGTGCGCGCCGTGGTTGTCGCGGGCGACCAGCAGCAGCGGCCCGGCGTGCGCCTGCGCGGCACGGGCCACGTGCCAGGCCAGCGCGCTGGTCGATGCGGGGGCGCGCCACCAGGCGCGGAGCTGGCCCGTACGGGGCAGCGGCGGGACGGGATAGGAGGCGTGATGCGGCATGAGACCGCCGATTTTACTGCAGTGCCGGCCGGCGGCCGGCAAGTGCGGGAATCATCGCCATCGCAGGCGCCGGCCAGAGGCCGCCACTACAGGGAAGGTGCGCAGGCAAGCCCTCGGGCCGGCGAGGGCCGCGAAGGACGTCGCAGGAGCGGCTCCGGCAGCGCGAAACGATGGCCGGAAGCGCGCCCGCGGGGGATGGCGGGCGCAAGGCGGCGCCGCGTGCCCGGCCTCAGCTGCCCAGTTCCAGCACCATCCGCACCAGGCCCGGCGTGCCGGACGGGTGCGGTACCTGCTTGAAGCCCAGCGAGGCGGCCAGTTGCAGCATCGGTTCGTTGTCCTGGGCGATGTCGCCGTACATGCGGTCCAGGTACTTGCCGCGCGCCCACTTGACCAGCTTGCGCATCAGCTGCCGGCCAAGGCCCTGGCCGGCGAGGAAGCGGCTGACCAGGATGGCGTACTCGGCGTCGCGGGTGCCGGGGATGATCGAGGCGCGCGCAACGGCGCCGACCACGGCTTCGCCCGGCGGCAGCGGTTCGGCCGCGACCAGCGAGATCTCGGTCTTCGGGTTCGGGTGGGTCAGGCGCTGCGCGGTTTCGTCCGACAGCACGTCCACGGCCTGCAGGAAGCGGTCGCGGACTTCCTCCGGCCCGAACAGCGCGAATGCGCCCTGCAGCGGCGCGCCGTCTTCGGGGCGGATGGGACGGATGAGCAGTTCCCGGCCGCTGGGAGCCTTGAAGTTTTCATGCCACGGGGGCATGCGGTTGCGTGTAGCCATGACTGCGGTTCCTCCAGAGTCCGCCGATTCTTGCACCTGCAGCGTGAGGTTCTGTGAACGCGATTCAACCATGGCGACCGGGCAGGTGGCAGCGGATTTTCGTTGCCGGACCGTTGTCGAGCGCGATTACCCCAGACCAGCATGGCCGCAGGCGCGGGCCGTGCCGTCTCCTGCCGCAGAACGCGGCCGCCAGGTTCAATCCCCGCTCTTGATCCACTCCAGCCGCGTCGATGCACCGGCTTCGCCCAGTTCGCGCTGCAGCACCGGCAACGCCGGGGCCAAGGCCTGGTCGAACTGCCAGGGCGGATTGAGCAGCAGCATGCCACTGCCGTTCAGGCGCAGCGGCGAGTCGTCCGGGCGCACCATCAGCTCGGCCACCAGCGCCGACTTGACCGGCAGCGCGGCCGCCTTGCGGAAGAACGGCAGCAGGCTGCGGCGCTGCTTGACCGGGTACCACACCGCGCACTGGGCCTGCGGCATGCGCGCCAGGATCTCGCGCAGCGTGGCGATGATCTGCGGGTACTCGGCGTCCTGCGCCTCGTAGGGCGGGTCGATCAGCACCAGGGCGCGGCCGATCTTCGTCTCGCCGGCCCTGGGCGGCAGCAGGGCGCGGATGCTGTCGTAGCCATTGGCGGCCAGCACCTGCACGCGGCGGTCGTGGGCGAACAGTTCCTTCAGCGCCGCCGCTTCCTCGGGCTGCAGCTCGCAGGCGGCCATGCGGTCCTGCCCGCGCATGGCCTGGGCGGCCAGCAGCGGCGAGCCGGGGTAGGCGATCAGACCGCCGACAGGGTTGTTGGCCTGGATCGCGCGCAGGTAGCGCTCCACCACTTCCGGCAGGGTCGGCGAGGCCATCAGCTGCCCGATGCCCGCCTCGGCCTCGGCGGTCTTGCGGCTTTCCTCCGCCGCGAGCAGGTAGCGGCCGCGGCCGGCGTGGGTGTCGAGCACGAAGAACGGCGCGTCCTTGCGCTTGAGCGCATCGATCAGGGCGAGCAGGACGATGTGCTTGAGCACGTCGGCATGGTTGCCGGCGTGGAAGGCGTGGCGGTAGTTCATCGGTGCAGTGTACGGGCGCCGCCCGGGGGCGGCTATGCTGGCGCAATGTCCGAACAGCCCGCCTGCGTGCTCGTCGTCGAAGACGAGGCCGCCATCGCCGATACCGTCCTGTACGCGCTGCGCAGCGAGGGCCACGCGGCAGAACACTGCGCGCTGGGGCGGCAGGCGCTGGAACGGCTGCGCGGGGGCGGCATCGACGTGGTGGTGCTGGACGTGGGCCTGCCCGACCTGGGCGGTTTCGAGGTCTGCCGCCAGCTGCGGACGTTCAGCCAGGTGCCGGTGATCTTCCTGACCGCGCGCAACGACGAGTTCGACCGGGTGCTTGGCCTGGAGCTGGGCGCGGACGATTACGTGGGCAAGCCGTTCTCGCCGCGCGAGCTGGTGGCGCGGGTGCGCGCGCGGCTGCGGCGGCCGGCGCAGCCGGCACCGGCCGAGGCGGGCTGGATGCGGCAGGGGGCGTTCGCGATCGACCGCGAGGGGCGGCGGGTGCGCTACCGCGAGGTGCTGCTGGACCTGACCCGCTACGAGTACGCGCTGCTGGCGGCGCTGCTGCAGCGGCCGGGGGCGATCCTCAGCCGCGCGCAGCTGATGGAGCGTGGCTGGGACCACGCCAGCGACAGCGCCGACCGCACCGTGGATACGCATGTGAAGACCCTGCGCGCGAAGCTGCGCGCGGCGGGGGCGGAGGATGATCCGATCCGCACGCACCGGGGCCTGGGGTATGCGCTGGATGTCTGAAGTTCCTGGAAATCCGGCGCGTGCGATGGGGCGACTTTTGAAGCCCCTTCTCCTTTGCGGGGAGAAGGCGTGCTCCACGCGCTACCGGCGTGCATGCGTTGGAGCGCGGGGCGGAGGCAAAGCCAAAGCCAAAGCCAAAGCCAAAGCCAAAGCTTCGCGGCTCCTGATCGAACGAAGTGAGGCTCTTTCCAGTTCGTGGTTGAAGGCAACTGCAAAGGCTTTCGCTCCCGCTTCGCGTGAGCGAGTTACTTTTCTTTGCTCGTGCAAAGAAAAGGTAACCAAAAGAAAGCACGCCCTGCCTCCGCGCCCGACGCGCTGTGCGCGCCGGGTCCACTCCGCCGCCGGGATTTTTCGACACGACATCCCTGTCGTGTCGAAAAACGACGTGCATCCATGCGCATCGCCCTTCGGGTCTTGTCCGTCGGCTCCGTCGCTACGGAAGGGAACCCGGAAGATCAAAAGCCGAAGCAACAGCAAAGCCATGAGCGACGGCAGCGGCTTCGACCATGTGAGGTGGGCGTGCGCCTCGGCCTGAAACTCTTCCTCGGCTTCTTCCTGATCGTCGGCATCGCTGCGTTCTTCGTGATGCGCGTGTTCGTCGACGAGGTCAAGCCGGGCGTGCGCCAGGCGATGGAATCCACCTTGGTTGACGCGGCCAACGTGCTGGCGGTGATGGCCGGGCCGGACCTGGCGGCCGGGCATATCGCCGATGGCCGCTTCGCCGCGCAGGTGGCGACTGCGCAGCGGCGCGATCCGCGCGCGATGGTGTGGCGCTTCCCCAAGCGCAGCATCGACTACCGGGTCACCGTGACCGACGTGCGCGGCATCGTCGTCTACGACTCGCGCGGGCAGGACGTGGGCCGCGACAACTCGCGCTGGAACGATGTCTACCGCACCCTGCGCGGCCAGTACGGCGCGCGCTCCAGCCCGGGAACGCCGGGCGACGTGGACAGCACGGTCATGCACGTGGCCGCGCCGGTCTACGATCCGGCCGACGGGCGCACCCTGATCGGCGTGCTGACCCTGGCCCAGCCCAACGACAGCATCGAGCCGTTCATCGCCGCCAGCCAGCGCGCCATCGTCGCGCGCGGTGCGTGGCTGATCGGCTCGGCGGCGCTGATCGGGCTGCTGATGACCTGGTGGCTGGCACGCGGCATCGGCAGCCTGAGCCGCTATGCGAAGGCGGTCAGCGCCGGCGAGCCGGTGCCGCCGCCCAGGCCGCGCGGCGACGAGATCGGCGATCTCGGCCAGGCCCTGGAGACCATGCGCCGCAAGCTCGAGGGCAAGGCCTACGTCGAGCAGTACGTGCAGTCGCTCACGCACGAGATGAAGAGCCCGCTGGCGGCGATCCGCGGTGCCGCCGAACTGCTGCAGGAACCCCTGCCCGAGATCGACCGGCAGCGTTTCGCCGCGAACATCGCCCAGCAGGAGCGGCGCCTGACCGAGACCATCGACCAGCTGCTGCGGCTGGCCGAGGTGGAGCAGCATGGCTGGCTGCAGCGACGCACGACGGTGGACCTGGCGGCGCTGTGCCGGCAGCTCGCCGAGGATGCGGGGCCGCGCCTGCAGGCCGCGCGCCTGTCGCTGCACTGCGGACTGCCGGATCACGCGCCGGTGCAGGGCGATGCGTTCCTGCTGCGGCAGGCCCTGGGCAACCTGCTGGACAACGCGATCGCGTTTTCGCCCGAAGGCGGCCGGATCGGGTTGCAGCTGGGCGCGCAGGACGGGGGCTGGGAAGTGGTGTTGACCGACCAGGGACCGGGTGTGCCGGACTACGCGCTGGAGCGGGTGTTCGAGCGCTTCTATTCGCTGGCTCGCCCCGGCAGCGGGCAGCGCAGCTCCGGGCTGGGCCTGCCGTTCGTGGCCGAGGTCGCGCGCCTGCATGGTGGGCATGCGCGCCTGCGCAACCGCGTGGAGGGCGGTGCGGAGGCGAGCCTGTGGTTGCCAATGGCGTAGGTGCCGGGCCTGCCCGGCACGGGGCCGCACCGGGAAAGCTCCCTGCGGGGCGCGCCGCGCCTCTACGCCGGCGCTGATGCGTCGTCGCGCGGTGGGGCAGGTTACGGCGCCGGGCCGTCGGCGAAGGCCGGATGGTCGGCGCGCGGCCTGTCCAGGTGGTAGCCCTGCACCATGTCCACCCCCATGCCGCGCAGCATCTGCAGGGTGGCTTCGTCCTCGACGAATTCGGCAACGGTCAGCTTGCCCATGCCATGCGCCACTTCGATGATGGCGCGCACGAACACCTGGTTGTCGTGCTCGCTGGGCAGGTCGCGGATGAACATGCCATCGATCTTGAGCACGTCGGCCCTCAGGTTCTTGAGGTAGGCGAACGACGAGAAGCCGGTGCCGAAGTCGTCCAGGCAGATCGGGCAGCCGGTGTCGCGCAGCGCAGCGATGAAGCGCGCCGCATCGCCCATGTCCGAGACGGCCGAGGTTTCGGTCAGTTCCACCAGCAGGCGCCGGGGCGCGACATGCTGGCGGCGCAGCTGGCCACCGATCCAGGCCGGCAGCTCGGGATCGTCGAAGGAGCGCCCGGAGATGTTGACCGCGATGGCCGGCAGGCACGGGTGCGCGGCGAGCAGGCGGATGCTCTCGGCGATGACCCAGCGGTCGATCTCCAGGATCTTGCCGCTCTTCTCCGCCGGCTCGATGAACTGCGCGGGCATGATGAGCTGGCCGGGATTGGCCTCGTCCTCCATGCGGATCAGCGCTTCCAGGTGCGCCAGGCGGCCATCTCCAGCGTGGTGGACCCCCTGGAAATGCAGGCGCAGCAGGTCGTGTTCCAGGGCCCGCGCGATGCGGTCGTTCCAGGCCAGCCGGCTTGCCATTTCCCGCGAGCTGTCGCGGTCCGGACGGTACACGTTCCAGCGGTTCTTGCCGGTGTGCTTGGCCTGGTACATCGCCGCGTCGGCGTGGGCGACCAGGTCCTCCGCGTTGTCGGCGTGGGCGGGGAAGTGGGCGATGCCCAGGCTGGTGGTCAGGCGCACGGTCTGTTCGTGCAGGCACAGCGGCGTCTGCGAGATGCGCAGCACGATGCGTTCGGCCAGGTGCTGGGCGTCGTCCAGGCTGGCATGCGGCATGAGCACGGCGAATTCGTCGCCGCCCAGGCGGAACAGGGTCTCGCCGCTGCGCACCAGGGTGCGGATCTCGACCGCCATGCGGTTGAGGACCGAGTCGCCGGCGCGATGGCCGAAGGTGTCGTTGATGTACTTGAACTCGTCCAGGTCGAAGAACAGCAGCGCGGCCTGGCTCGGCGTGCGTTCGGCGGCATGGAAGAAGTGCGCCAGGTCGTCCTCGAAACGGCGCCGGTTGTACAGGCTGGTCAGCGGATCGTGCTGGGCCAGCCGCACCAGCTGCTCGGCGGTCTGGCGTTCGTGGGTGACGTCTTCCTGCACCCACAGCCGGCCTATGAGGTGATCCTGCGCGTCGCGCACCGGGTAGGCGTCGTGCATGACGATGCGCCCGTCGTGCAGGCGGATTTCCAGCCGCTTGTGCAGGTTGGGGGCGATGGCCGCCTCGTCCAGGTGCCGGCGGAACGCGGGCGGGTCGAGCATCAGCCGCTGCGAGCTTTCCAGCCACTGGTCGGTGGTGCTGCCGACGACGGTGTTGCCCTCCGGGAAATCCCACATGGCGAGGAAGGCGGCATTGCAGTAGGTCGCGCGGTTCTCGTCGCTGACGAACAGGATGCCCAGGTTCATCGCGCCGAGCAGGGCCAGCAGGCGCGCGCGCTCCTCCTCCAGCCGGGTCATGAACTGGCGGCGCTCGTCGATCTCGGTCTGCAGCGCCTGCGCATGCGCGAACTGCAGGGCGCGTTGCTGCACCAGTTCCTCGACCATGTCGTCGAACGCGCCGGCCAGGTGCCCGAGCTCGTCGTCGCCCTGCATCGCGATCGGCTTGGGCTCGCCGCCCTGGCTGAGTTCGTCCACCGCCTGGGTCAGGCGCTTCAGCGGTACCGCGAACAGCGAACCCACCCGGCGGCGCAGCAGCCACATCGCCGGCAGCAGGCCGAGGATGCCGAAGCTGGAGACGGCCAGCAGGCCCCACATCAGCACCTGGTCCACCCGCGCCTGCGGCAGCAGGAACACCTGGTACCAGCCCGGACCGTGGATCTTCGACCACGCCACCCAGTGGCTGCCGTCCGGCGAGCGGCCGATCCCGTTGTCGGCATGGCCGTAGGCGATCATGCCGTGCACCTGCGCCAGCAGCGGGTCGTCCAGGGCCGACAGTTCCAGCTGGCCATCGGCGGCGGCGATGCGCCGGCTGAGTTGCGGATGCGCGATCAGCGCACCGTCCGCGCCCATGACCAGCTGCACGCCGGCGCCATCGTTATCGGCGGTACGGTCGATCAGGCTCTGGACCGAGACGTCGTGGCCGAGCGTGCCGGCCCAGCGCCCCCGCCAGTCCAGCGGCTTGATCACCGACACCATCCAGGTGTTGGCCTGCCGGTCCAGATAGACCGGTGTCCAGAACACCTTGCGCTGCGGGTTGCGGCGCGGGTCCGAGCCCTGCATCGTCGGATAGCCGGCATTGGTGGCGCTGGCGTCGGCGTTGCTGCCCCAGTCCATGCCATGGGCATAGACCATCAGGCCGTCCTCGACGAAGTCCATGTAGACCGAGAAGAACGGCGGCACCAGCGCCGGGCCCTGTTCGCGCAGCAGGTCGTAGGCGACCACCGCGCGCAGGCGCGCCGACTCGTCCAGGCCCTGCGGCGGCTGGTGCAGGTACAGGGTGGGTGCGCGTACGGGATCCACCAGCCCGGGCTGCAGCCGCCACAGGCCGTCGGCACTGCGCGCGAACAGCGTGTCGAAGCGCGCCAGGGTGGTGTCGCGGTCGGCATGGTCCAGCCGCCACAGCAGCTCGTGCTGCAGGCGTAGCACGCTCTGTTCGGCCTGCAGGAACTGGCCCTCGTTGGCCCTGGCGCGCAGGTCGACGGTGCGCTGCGCCACCATCGGCACGACCCGGTCGGTCACCACGCGCATGGCCAGGTAGCCGAACGCGGAAAGCAGCAGGAGGAGGGCGAGGAACAGACCCCATATGCTCAGGGACAGCCGGTGGATCAGCGAAGTACGCGACCTGGCATGCAGCACGTGGGGTTCCTTGGGGACAGTGGCGACGCTGCCGGTGAGTGCCGGGCGGTGGGGCAACGCGGATTCATACTATGCCGTGACGGGTATCCGCAACCCGCCGCAGGCCCCGTCCGGCAACCGCCGCCGTCGGCCGCTTCACTCCCGCTTCAAATCCACCACAAACCGCGCACATCCGGCGCCATCACCCTGTGCCCGTTTCCACACGAGGACGGGCCATGACTTCCCTGAAACTGCTGTTGCGCTTCGCCGTGGTCGGCGGGCTGGTGTTGCTGCTGCTGGTTCCCCTGCTGCTGATCCGCGGCACGATCGGCGAGCGCGAGCGTTACCGCGACCAGGCCATCGAGCGGGTGGCGCAGAGCCGTGCCGGCGCGCAGTCGCTGATCGGCCCGGTGCGGGTGCTGCCGTGGACGCAGCAGCGCGAGGTCGAGGTGGTCGAGTCGGGCGCGCGCAAGACCGAACTGCAGACCGAGCACGGCTACGACCTGCAGATGCCCCGGCAGTTGCGAGTACAGGGCGAAATGCGCCCGGACGAGCGCCGCGTCGGCCTGTTCCGGGTGCCGGTGTACAGCTGGCATGCGCGCCTGCAGGCCGAGTTCGCCGACGCCGCTTATTCCGCCACGCCCGGCCGTGTCTACGGCCAGCCCTACCTGGCGCTGGGCATCGCCGACGTACGCGGCCTGGTCGGTACGCCGAACCTGCGCGTGGACGGGCGCGCGCTGCCGCTGCAGGCCGGTTCGCGGGCGCTGGAACCGACCTCCAAGGGGCTGCATGCCACGCTGCCGCCGTTGCCCGATCCGCGCCAGGGCACCCTGGCCGAAGGGCGCAAGGTCGAGCTGGAGTTCGTGCTGGACGGCACCCGTTCGCTGGCGGTGGTGCCGGTGGGCGACGACACCCGCGTGGCGCTGTCCTCGCCGTGGCCGCACCCGCTGTTCGGCGGCAGTTTCCTGCCCAACGAGCGCAGCATCGACGATGCCGGCTTCAAGGCCGACTGGGCGGTGTCCTCGCTGGCGTCCGCCGCGCAGGAACAGCTGCGCCGCAGCCTGCGCAGCGAGGGCGGCAGCGTCGAGGCGCTGGAGGTGGCGCTGGTCGATCCGGTGGACGTGTATACGCAGGCCGATCGCGCCAGCAAGTACGGCATCCTGTTCGTGCTGCTGACCTTCGTCGGTTTCGTGCTGTTCGAACTGATCAAGCGGCTGAAGATACATCCGCTGCAATACCTGCTGGTCGGCCTGGCGCTGGCGATCTTCTTCCTGCTGCTGCTGAGCTTGTCCGAGCACATCGCCTTCTGGCAGGCCTACCTGGTGTCGGCGGCGGCCTGCATCGGCCTGCAGGGTTTCTACCTGTCCGGCGCGCTGCACAGCTGGAAGCGCGGGCTGGGATTTTCCACCCTGCTGACCCTGCTGTACGGCGTCCTCTACGTGCTGCTGGCCTCGGAGAACAACGCGCTGCTGATGGGGTCGCTGCTGCTGTTCGGGATCCTGGCGGCGATCATGTGGATCACCCGCAAGGTGGACTGGTACGACGTCGGCACCGGCCTGCGGTGAACGCGATGCGACTGCGCGCACGCTTGTTGCGGCGGCTGCGGCAACTGCTGCCGCCGGGATTGGCCGGGGCGGCGCTGCGGCTGGAGCAGGCGGATGGCTGGTCCGCTTCTCCGCTGGCCGCACTGGCATTGGGAACGGCCGCATGCCGTGGCTGCCTGCGCCTGGAACTGGATGCCGCACTGGCGGAGCGTATCCGCCGGCGCGGCGCCGCGGGCCTGCCCGCGCTGGATGGCGCAGGCCGCTGGCGGGCGCTGGGCCGCCGCGGCCTGCGCTTCAGGGCAGTGCTGGGAGACCGGCAGCAGGTGGTGGTGTGCGATGCCCTGCACGAACGCCTGTGGCTGCTGTGGCGCGAGCCGGGAGCGGCGCGATGCGCACGCCGATATTGAAGCTCCGGCAGGCGGGGGCGCGATGCGCTTTCATCATGCTCCGGCGATGCTCGCGTTGCTGCCGGCCGGTGGGCAGCAGCAACGCGCGGATTGCTGCACGGTTCCGGCCATCGGCGTGGCGATATCGGCGCTGGCTTTCGCCGTCGTCGTACCGGTCATGCAGTGGAGCCCGACATCGTGGGATACCGCCATGGCGATGCCGCGGCTGCTCGTTTCGGAAGAACGCGGAATCCCGCGGCGCGCGGTGCAGTCCACCGCTTCGAGCGCGACGACTGCCTCGTCGCGGACGGGGACGGCGGCGCCTTCGGTGGCTGCGGTTGCATTGCTAATGCAGGGCTAGAATTCCGCCATGGACGCTTCTCCCGCCGTTGCCGCCCTGCGCGGCCCCGAACTGCTGCCGGTACTGGACGACGTGGCGCGCCTGCGCATCCGCGTGTTCAACGACTGGCCCTATTTGTACCAGGGCAGCCTGGACTACGAGCGCGACTATCTTGCCGCCTATGCGGCCACGCCTGATGCGGTGTGCGTGGTGGCGCGCGCCGGCGGCGAGGTCGTCGGCGCTTCGACCGGCCTGCCGTTGCTGGACGACGGGCCTGCGTTCCGGCAGCCGTTCGTGGCGGCCGGCATCGATCCGGCGCAGGTGTTCTATTTCGGCGAATCGGTATTGTTGCCGGAATGGCGCGGACGCGGCATCGGCCATGCCTTCTTCGATGCGCGCGAGGCGCATGCGCGTTCGCTCGGGCGCTTCGCGATGACCGCCTTCTGCGCGGTGGACCGTGACAGCGACGACCCGCGCCGGCCCGCCGGCCATCGCGACAACGACGTGTTCTGGCGCAGGCGCGGCTATGCGCGACGGCCGGGCATGACCATGCACCTGCGCTGGGAGGAAACCGGCCGCGGGGAGGTGTCGCATCCGCTCACGTTCTGGACCCGCGCCCTGGAGCCTGCCGCATGAAGATCGCCGTCGCCCGCTATGAGATAGGCGCTCCTGTCGATTTCGATGCCTTCGCCCGCCGCCAGCGGCAGGAACTGGCCGAGGCCGCGGCGGCCGGCGCGCGCATCGCGGTGCTGCCCGAATACCTGTCGCTGGAACTGGCGGCCACCTTCGCGCCGGACATACAGCGCGAGCTGCCGGCCTCGCTGGCCGCCATCCAGCGTTACCGGCAGCCGTGGCTGGAACTGTTCGCCGGCCTGGCCCGCGAACTGGACATGCACGTGATCGCCGGCAGCTTCCTGCTCGACACCGGCCGGGGCCGTTACCGCAACCGCAGCGACTGGCTGACGCCGCAGGGCGCCCATCTGTGGCAGGACAAGCTGCAGCTAACCGGCTTCGAGAAGGCCACCGGGCTGATCGATGGCGGCGATGCGCTGAAGGTGTTCGAGGTCGACGGCATCCGCGCCGGCGTGGCGGTCTGCTACGACAGCGAATTCCCGTTGCCGGTGCGCGCGCAGCAAGAGGCCGGCGCGCGCCTGCTGGTGGTGCCCAGCTGCACCGACACCGAGGCCGGCGCCACCCGCGTGCGCGTGGGCTGCCTGGCGCGGGCGCTGGAGAACCGCATGTTCGTGGCGCAGTCGGTGACGGCGGGGCGGGCCGACTGGAGCCCGGCGCTGGACGTCAATACCGGTGAGGCGGCGGTGTACGCGCCGATGGACTGCGGCTTTCCGGCCGATGGCGTGCTGGCACGGACCGGCGACGCCCGGCGCTGGGCGGTGGCCGAGCTGGATTTCGCCGCGTTCGAAGCCAGCCGCGCGCAGGCGCAGGTGGCCAACGACCGCGACTGGCCGGGGCAGTGGCAGCCGGCGCTGCAACGCGCGGTGGTGGACACACCCGCCAACCTACCTCCCTCGTAGGAGCGGCTTCAGCCGCGAAAGGGCTCTCCCGGCAAAGCCCCATCGCGGCTGAAGCC